>NZ_JBHXTE010000058.1:0-58863 GCF_042677545.1 Streptomyces sp. NPDC127108
GGCCCGCTGCCGAAGCAGCGGGCCCGCCCTCGTCGTTACTCCGCTCCGCGGTCCGCGCGCTTACGCGGACTTGCGGCTGTCACGCGGATGCACCGCAATATTCATCGCACCGGACCTGAGAACCGCCAGGCGCTCCTCAAGGACCTCCTCGAGCTCTTCTCGAGTACGGCGCTCCATGAGCATGTCCCAGTGCGTACGCGCGGGCTTGCCCTTCTTCTCCTCAGGTCCGTCGCCGTCCACGAGAAGTGCCTGGGCCCCGCAGACCTTGCACTCCCACTCGGGCGGGATCTCCGCCTCCACCGAGAACGGCATCTCGAAACGATGTCCGTTCTGGCATGCGTACTCCACGGCCTGGCGCGGAGCCAGGTCGATGCCGCGGTCGGTCTCGTAGCTGGTCACCACGAGGCGCGTGCCGCGAAGAGCTCGCTCACTCATGAATCGTGCCTCCCGGGCTTGTCGCCCACAGGACAGGTGTCGCTGTCGTCGTCATCCGGTCAACGTCCGGTCGGCGGTAAAGATTCCCGTTCAGGGTCATGCGTCGCCGTCGTATGCCGCCCCTTGTTGTACCCACCAGCGCCCGGTTTGTCACATCTGGCAGCAGATGTCACCCAGCGTTTCTGAATCCTCAGCGCGCAGTAACGGTCCGCCTGGCAGGCCAAACGCGTACACTACCGGCCTTCGCCGCTCGTTGCTAAATCCGGTCGGGCCCGGAATGGCCCGTGGCGCGCCCCGCACGCCGTACCGGAACCCGCGCGAGCGGCCCGCGGGCGAGCGCGAAGAGGGCTGCGAGCGATCGGATCGCGCCCCGGTCCGACCCTGTGAGCTGGTACGTCAGTCAGAACGGCGGTGGCCCGAGCCACGCCGCGCCCCGGTCGCCGATCTCGTACGCGGAAGCACTGGGCTGCTTTTACGTCACTTTCCTCGCGGGGCCCGTCGGGGCCTGTCGGCACCCGTCAGGTCCACGTGCCCCGGTCCTTGAGCACCTCGCGCAGCAGCTCGATGTCGTCCGTCATGATGCCGTCGACGCCCAGGTCGAGCAGGGCGTGCATCCGGTCGGCGTCGTTGATCGTCCACACGTGGACCTGGAGCCCGCGCGCGTGGGCGGTGCGTACGAAGCGGTGGTCGACCACCCGGACGCCCGACTGCGCCTCCGGCACCTGGGCGCACACCGCCGAGACGCGCGGTGTCGTCGGCACCCCCAGGGAGCGCAGCCGCAGCCCGAGGACGCCGCGCGTGCCGAACGACGTGGCGAGGCGCGGTCCCGCCAGGCGCTGGGCGCGCGCGACGCGGCCCTCCGAGAAGGAGCCGACGCACACCCGGTCCCAGGTGCGGGTGCGCTCGATCAGTTCCAGGAGCGGGAGGAGGGCGGACTCCGCTTTGACGTCCACGTTCCAGCGGACGTCAGGGAACGCCGCCAGCATCTCCTCGAAGAGGGGGACCGGCTCGCTGCCCGCCACGCGCGCCTGGCTCACCTCGCTCCAGGGGAGGTCCGCGATCCGGCCCGACGCGTCCGTGACCCGGTCGAGCGTCGCGTCGTGGAACGCGGCGAGCCTGCCGTCCGACGTGGCGTGCACATCGGTCTCGATGTAGCGGTAGCCCGCGTCCACGGCGCGCCGGAAGGCGGCCGCGGTGTTCTCCAGGCCGTCGGCCGCGCCGCCGCGGTGCGCGAAGGCGAGCGGGCCGGGGTGGTCGAGGTAGGGGTGGCGTACGCGCGTGGTCACCGTCGCAGTATCGCTTGCTCCGATGGCTCTCCGGAGGCCACGACGCGGCCCGCGGTGGACGCGGGGACGGCGAAGAAGCGCAGGAAGAACTGGGCGAGCGGGCCGATGCACAGGGCGTAGAGGACCGTGCCCACGCCCACGGTGCCGCCGAGCACGAAGCCGGTGACGACGACCGCCACCTCCACCAGCGTCCGCATCAGGCGGATCGAGCGGCCGGTGCGCTCGTTGAGGCCCGTCATCAGGCCGTCGCGCGGTCCGGGACCGAACTTGGCCGCGATGTAGAGGCCCGTCGCCACGCCGTTGAGCACGATGCCCGCCACCAGGAGCGGAATGCGGATGCCCAGGGCGTGCGCGTCCGGTACGAGGGCCAGGGTGCCGTCCATCGCCAGGCCGACGACGAAGACGTTCGACACCGTCCCGAGGCCCGGGCGCTGGCGCAGCGGGATCCACAGGAGCAGCACGGCGGCGCCCACGAAGATCGACACGACGCCGATCGACATCCCGGTGCGTTCGGCGATGCCCTGGTGCAGCACGTTCCACGGCTCCAGGCCGAGGCCCGAGCGCACCAGGAGCGCGGAGCTGGCGCCGTACAGGGCCAGACCGGCGTACAGCTGGCACAGCCGCCGCGTGAGGTGGCGCCCGCCGTGTGTTCCCGTAGTGGGCCGACCTGATTTCGCCCTGGACAAGAGAAGCCCCCGTGGTGGTAGTGGCCTGACGCATGACACTCTGTGGCTTGGTGGCGGACGCCAACCATGGCCAATTCGACGAAGGTGGACTGGGATCATGCCTCAGTGGACATCAGCGGTGGGCTCGACCCAGCTCGCCCGGCTGCTCACCTCCCAGCAGGCGCGCCCCGCAGGACCGGGCACCCGCCGCCCGCCCGCCTACCGCGCCCTGGCCGACGGTATCCGCCTCCTCGTCCTGGAGGGACGCGTTCCCGTGGCGGCCCGCCTGCCCGCCGAGCGCGAGCTGGCCGTCGCGCTCGCCGTCAGCCGTACGACCGTCGCCGCCGCCTACGAGGCGCTGCGCACCGAGGGCTTCCTGGAGTCTCGCAGGGGAGCGGGCAGCTGGACCGCGGTCCCGGCCGGGAACCCGCTGCCCGCGCGCGGCCTCGAACCGCTGCCCCCCGAAGCGCTCGGCTCCATGATCGACCTCGGCTGCGCGGCCCTGCCCGCGCCCGAGCCCTGGCTCACCCGCTCCGTGCAGGGCGCCCTGGAGGAACTCCCGCCCTACGCCCACACCCACGGCGACTACCCGGCCGGACTGCCCGCCCTGCGCGCGATGCTCGCCGAGCGCTACACCGCGCGTGGCATACCGACCATGCCGGAACAGATCATGGTCACCACCGGCGCCATGGGGGCCATCGACGCGATCTGTCACCTCTTCGCGGGCCGCGGCGAGCGCATCGCCGTGGAGTCGCCCAGCTACGCCAACATCCTCCAGCTGATGCGCGAGGCGGGCGCGCGCCTGGTGCCGGTGGCGATGGCCGAGGGCCTCGGCGGCTGGGACATGGACCGCTGGCGCCAGGTCCTGCGCGACGCCGCGCCCCGGCTCGCGTACGTCGTCGCGGACTTCCACAACCCGACCGGCGCGCTCGCCGACGAGGACCAGCGCCGTCGCCTGGTCGACGCCGCCCGGCACGCGGGCACCGTGCTCGTCGTCGACGAGACCATGAGCGAACTGCGCCTCGACGACGGACTCGACATGCCGCGCCCCGTCTGCGGATTCGACCCCTCGGGCTCCACCGTCATCACCGTCGGCTCGGCGAGCAAGGCCTTCTGGGCGGGCATGCGCATCGGCTGGGTGCGCGCTGCACCCGACGTGATCCGCAGCCTGGTCGCCGCGCGCGCCTACGCCGACCTCGGCACCCCCGTCCTGGAGCAGCTGGCCCTCAACTGGCTGCTCAGCACCGGGGGCTGGCAGCAGGCCGTGGACGTGCGCAGGGAGCAGGCCCGCGACAACCGCGACGCCCTGGTCGCCGCCGTGCGCCGCGAGTTGCCCGGCTGGGAGTTCGAAGTGCCGCACGGCGGCCTCACGTTGTGGGTGCGCACCGGCGGTCTCTCCGGCTCGCGCATCGCCGAGGTCGGCGAACGCGTGGGCGTGCGGGTGCCTTCGGGCCCCCGCTTCGGCGTGGACGGCGCCTTCGAAGGCTATGTGCGGCTGCCGTTCACCGTGGGCGGGGCGGTCGCCGAGGAGGCGGCGGTGCGGCTCGCCGCGGCCGCCCGCCTGGTGGAGTCGGGGACGGGCGCGGGAGCCGGGGCGGAGGGGCCGCACACGTTCGTGGCGTGAGGCCCCCTCCGTCCGGTGCGCTCAGCCCTCGGCGACCGCAGGGGCCAGCGCCGCGTCCGCCGGGGTCGTGCGGGCCGGGAGCAGGTCGAGGACGGCCCGCCGGTGCGCGTCGCTCGTGGCGTCGTCGTACGGGTCGGGGGTCGCGGGGACCTGGAGGCGGTGCACGGGACCGGTGCCGAGGCGGGCGTAGCCGCGGCCGGGCGGCATGTCCGCCGTGGGGGTCGTGTGCGGCCGCGCGCCCAGGACCTCCTCGACCTGGCCGGGCGTGGCCGGACCGAGCACCACGCGCGCGCGGGTGTGCTGGCACACGGCGTCGGTGAGGGCGTCCGCGCTGTCGAGCTGGTCGGCCACGACGACGGTGACGCCCGCGGCGCGCCCGTGCCGCAGCGGCACCTGGAGCAGTGTCTGCGGATCGCGGTGGCCGTCGGCGGCGGCCAGGTGGCCGAGCGTGCTGGGGCGGTCGAGGAGGATCCACAGGGGCCGTTTGATGTCGTCCGGCGGGGCGTGGCCCGCCTGCCGGGCCCGGTTCGCGGCGATGAGCCGCCGCTCCGTCTCGTGCGCCGCCCACTCCAGGCTGGCGAGCGCCCCGGCGAGCCCGCACTCGACGGCGAGGACGCCGTCGCGCCCCGTCAGGCACGCGAAGTCGCCGGTGCCGCTGCCCTCGATGATGACGACGTCGCCGTACTGGAGCGCCTGCAGGGCCACCGAGCGCAGGAGCGTGGTGGTGCCGCTGCCGGGGTGGCCGAGGACCAGCAGATGGGGCTCGGTGGAGCGGCCGCCGGTGCGCCACACGACGGGTGGTACGTCGCGCTGCTCGTCGCCGTCCGCCACGGGCAGGGTGCGCTGCACGGCGGACGGGTCGGTGAAGCCGAGGACGGTCTCGCCGGGGGCGGTGACGAAGCGCTGGGCGGCGATGTCGGTGGGCAGCGGCGGCAGCACGGTCACGGTGAGGGTGTTGCCCTCCTCGTCCCACGTGAAGTGGTACTCCCGGCCGCGCCCCGACTTGGCGTGCAGCAACTGCTCGATGCGCGCGCGGGATTCGGCCTCGCCGTCGGTGAAGTACGCGGGATAGCGCAGCACCAGATGGGAGACGCGGCCGTCGTCGTCGAACGTGTAGTCGCTGAAGGCCTTGTCCCACTCACCGCCGTGCGCGAACAGCGGGCTCGGGTCGTCGGGGACGGAGAAGTACGGCACGAGTGCTTCGTAGAGCGATTGCAACCGCTGGACCTGGGCGTCGTCCGGGCCGGAGGGGGCCGGCGCGGTGCGCTCACGGCCGGTCCAGGCCGCGGCCGCCATCAGGCTGATGGCGGCGAGCAGCGGACCGTAGGGGATGAGCGCCACGACGAGGACCACGGAGGCCACCAGGAACAGAAGGGGGCCCCGACGGTCCTTGGGGGTCTCGGACCACTTGCGCCGCCCGGCTCCGGCGAGGCGGCGCAGCCCGCGTGTGATCGTGATCAGCGGGTGGAGGACGTCGGTGGCACTGTCGGCGGCCGACCGGGCGAGTTCGCGACTGCGCGCGATGTGCTCCCGGCTCCGGGCGATCTGGGCGGTGCCGTTGCTCAGGATGCGGGGGAGAGGGCGCCGAGCCACGTCGTTCTCCTGGGGGTGGTGGTGAGCGGTGAACCGTCGGAAACCGTCAGAACTTGATGCCGCCGAGCAGGCTCGCGAGGCTCGCGCCGCCGGCCTTGATGCTCGGGGCGATAGCGGTGCCCGCGAGGTAGAAGCCGAAGAGCGCGCACACCAGCGCGTGGGAGGCCTTCAGTCCGTCTTTGCGGAAGAAGAGGAAGACGATGACTCCGAGCAGCACGACGCCTGAGATGGACAGGATCATGAGGTTTCTCCTGGTCGATGGGGACAGTCACCATGAGTTCTTCCAGGCTCACAGCATGTATCCATACGATAAAGGGTGCAAATGGGGTAAATTTCCGATATTTACCTCGAACGGCGGCGGCCTGATGGGCCGACTGTGCACGTCGGAGGCGGTTTCGGAGCGAGGGTCGGGGTGGGGGGTCGTCACCCGACGTGATCTTTGCCGTGGACGCGGTCGGTCATGTGCCGTGACGGGCAGTACCCTGTCGATTCACTCGTACGGCTGCACGGCTGGGTCACCGGGAACGATCCGGGCCGGCCGCGCATTCGTTTCGGCCCAGTGCACGCGGAACACGAAAGGCGATCATCACTGTGAGCGATGAAGTCTCCGACACGGGGGGCGCGGCAGCCCCCGACCCGGAGGTCGTTGCCCTCGCGGGCAAGATCTTCGACCTTGCCCGGGCCGGTGACACCGACGCGCTCGCCGCGTACGTCGAC
The DNA here is from genome assembly GCF_042677545.1 of Streptomyces sp. NPDC127108. NCBI lineage: Bacteria > Bacillati > Actinomycetota > Actinomycetes > Kitasatosporales > Streptomycetaceae > Streptomyces > Streptomyces sp. NPDC127108. The sequence continues at coordinate 6,321 of NZ_JBHXTE010000058.1, forward strand.
GCGGGCGTGTCCGCGAACCTCACCAACGACAGCGGCGACTCGCTCGTCATGCTCGCCGCCTACCACGGCCACGCGGCGACCGTACGGGCCCTGATCGAGCGCGGCGCGGACCCGGGACGCGTCAACGACAAGGGCCAGACGCCGCTCGCGGGCGCCGTCTTCAAGGGCTCCGACGACGTGATCAGGGCGCTGCTCGACGGGGGTGCCGATCCGGCCGCGGGCACGCCGTCGGCGATCGACACCGCGCGCATGTTCGACAAGACCGAACTGCTCGCACTGTTCGGCGCCGCCTGAGCGGGTAGGCGGTCCGGCAGCACGGGGGCGCCGGAAATGTGGTCGCGGCGGGCAGAACCGCTGGGTCATCATGACGACGTGATTCACGGACGCGACGTCGGGGCAGGTGTTGCCGCAGCGCGCGGACCGTGAGCGGCCCGACCCCGGACATGGCGTCCGGGACCCTCCGGGTCACCGACGAGAGGCAGAGGAAGATGGTCTTCAGCAAGCAAGAGACGTGGGGCGGCCCGACGTGTTGGCGCGCGGCCAGGTAGTGCGGATTCCCGGTTGCGTCGACGCTTGATGTGAGGCTGTTTCCCATGTTCGAACCGGTCATAGCGCCCAGCGGTACGCTGCTCGGCCTGCTGCAGCGGGGCCGCGGCGACGGCACCCTGCACGCACTCACCGCCCCTCGGTCCGAGGCGCTCTCCGCCCTTGACCACTGTGTGCTGCACGACCCGCGGCACGACTGGCAGGTGGAGAACCGCTCGCTGTACTACGCGCGGCTCTACCTCGATCTGAACGGCGGGCTCGGCGCGATCCAGCGCCATCTCTTCGACCCCGACGACACGCACGACCCGGACGACTCACGCACCGGGCTCGCGCTGTCCGTCCTCGGCCACCTCGCCTCGTACGACAGGCTGGACGCCCTGCGCCTGCTGCGCAGCTACGCCGAGTACGGGGCGAACTGGGCCTGGGCCCTGGACGAGCTGGCCCTGCGCGACGACGACGCGGGCCTGCGCGCCCTCGCCGTCCCCGTGCTGTCCCGCTTCGCCACCGATGCCGAGGGCGAGGCCGCGCTGACCGAGGCCGTGCGCGACGCCTTCGAGCCCCGGCCCTGGCGGCTGTGGGCGGAGGATCCGCGGCCCGAGATCGGCGGCCGCGTGCGCGCCGCCGCCGAGCGGGGCTCCTTCGACCGCTGGCAGCGCCAGCTCGCCCCCGCGGGCCCGCGCCCCGGCTGGAGCGTGCGGGCCGTGCTCGCCTGGGCCCAGGAAGGACTGGAGCGCGGCGCCGCACTGCATGTGCCGGCCGCCCGCTGCCTGACCGCCGTCGCCGGGCCCGAGGACCGCGCCGAGATCCTCGAGGCCGCCCGCCACGGCGCGGACGCCGAACGCGGCACGGCCCTCTGCTACCTGGCCGACGCCAACGATCCCGGCGTCCTCGACCTCCTGGAGGAAGCCGCCCAGAGCCCGTCGCGCGCCGTCGTCGACATCGCGGCCGAGACGTTCGAGCGGATGCGCTCCGTCGCCGCCGTCGAACGGGCCCGGCAGTGGGCCGGGCGCCCCGACGCGCTCGGCGCGGCCGCCGGCCGCGTGCTCGCCTGCAGAGGCGGCGCCCAGGACAGCCAGCTGGTGCTCGCCGCGCTGCGCGAGGCGGTGCGCGGCGAAGGCCCGGACGCGCCGACCCTGTGGCCGCTCGTCGACGGCGCGGGCCGCCTCGGCATCGGCTGCGCGGCGCCCGTCCTGCGCCATGTCTACCGCGAGACCGCCTCCTCCCACCTCCGGGGCCGCGCCGCCCGCGCCCTCGCCGCCACCGACCCCTCCTTCGCCGCGGGCTTCGCCGTCGAGTGCCTGTGGGACTGCGAGGAGTCCACCCGCGAAGTCGCCGCCCGCCACGCCGAGACCGGCGACGCCCGCGTGGTCAACCGCCTCCGCAGACTCGCCGCGGATCCCGCCGAGGAGGACGACGTGCAGTCGGCGGTACGGAGCCGGATCGGGCCGGACGCGCCCGCTGTGTGAGCCTCTTGGGGCGGCGGGGGCGCGGGGCTGTGCTGGTCCGGTTATCGGTCGGTGCTGTGCCGGTGTTCCGACAGGGCTGTGCCGGTGCCCGGGTGGTTCCGGGCGGCTCTGTGCGCGGCTCCCCCCCCAGTGAGGGGGAAGGCCCCCGCCCCGAAGGCCCAGCCCACCGCCCCCGCCCAGTGCGTAACGCCCCGCCTGCGGCGAAATGGCCGGATCCCGTGGAGCGCAACGCTCATGGGACGTTCCTCGTCAGGAAAGATCCACGTTGACGTGGGCACGCCCCGTCTGACGACAACACGGGTATGCGTGTCGTCATCGTCACCGAATCCTTCCCGCCCGACATCAACGGCGTGTCGCACTGCGCCCTGCAGACCGCCCGGCAGCTCGTCGCGCGCGGTCACGAGCCCCTCGTCGTCGCCCCCGCCACCGCGGCGGGCGCCGACCCTCTGTCCCCGTGCCCCGTCGTACGCGTACCCTCCCTGCCCCTCCCCGGATATCCGCAGGTCAGGGTCGCGTTGCCGAGTCGAAGGCTGGCGGCGGCGCTGAGCGAGCACCAAGCCGACCTGGTCCACCTGGCCAGCCCGTTCGTGCTCGGCGCGCGCGGCATGGCCGCGGCGACCCGCAAGCACCTGCCCACCGTCGCGGTCTACCAGACCGACCTCGGGGGCTACGCGCGGACGTACATGGGCCGGGGCGAGGCCACCGCGTGGCGGCGCATCCGCGCGGTGCACGCCGCCGCCGACCGCACCCTCGCGCCCTCCACCGCCGCCCTCGGCGACCTGGTCGCGCACGGCGTGCCCCGGGTACGGATGTGGCCGCGCGGCGTGGACACCGCACGCTTCCGGCCGTCGCTGCGCGACCCCGCCCTGCGGCGCGAACTCGCCCCCGACGGCGAACTCATCATCGGCTACGTAGGGCGGCTCGCCCCCGAGAAGCACGTCGAACTCCTGGCGCAGGTGTGCGGCCTCGACGGCGTCCGGGTCGTCGTCGTGGGCGACGGGCCGAGCGCAGGCACCCTGCGCACGGCGCTGCCCGGGGCCACGCTGCTCGGCCGCCGCACCGGCGACGAACTCGCCCGGATCTTCGCCTCCTTGGACGTCTTCGTGCACACCGGGCCCCTGGAGACGTTCTGCCAGACCGTGCAGGAGGCCATGGCCAGCGGCGTTCCCGTCATCGCGCCCGCCGTGGGCGGCCCCCTCGACCTGGTGGTCCCCGGGAGGACCGGGATCCTCGTCCCGCCCGGCGACGCCGCCGCCGTGCGGGACGCGGTGTGGGTCATGGCCGCCGACCCGGCGCTGCGGGCCGCCTACGGGGCCGCCGGGCGCGCTGCCGTCGAGGGGCGGACCTGGGACGCCATCGGGGACCAGCTCATCGCGCACTACGAAGAAGTCCTCGCCGAACGCACGGCGGTGGCGGCATGACCGCGGCCCTCGGCATGAACCCCCTCGGCACGGCACGCGCCGCGCGCACCGCCGGGCCGCTGCGCATCGTGCGCCTCGCCAACTTCGTCACGCCCTCGTCGGGCGGCCTGCGCACCGCCCTGCGGGAACTGGGCCGCGGCTACCTGGCGGCAGGCCACGACCCCGTACTGATCGTCCCCGGAGAGCGCGCCGACACCGTCCGCACGGAGCAGGGACTCGTCATCACCGTGCCCGGACCCGAGTTGCCCGGCACCGGCGGCTACCGCGTCATCGCCGACCAGAGGCGCCTCACCCGCCTCCTGGAACGCCTCGCCCCCGACCGCCTCGAGGTCTCCGACCGCACCTCCCTGCGCTGGACCGGCGAGTGGGCGCGCCGCGCCCGCGTCCCGGCCGTGATGGTCTCCCACGAGGCGGCGGACGCCGTGATGCGTACGTGGGGGCTGCCGCCTGGCCTGGCGCGCCGCGCGGCCGACGCGCTCAACACCCGTACCGCGCACGCCTACGCGCGCGTGGTGTGCACCACGGCCTGGGCGGAGCGTGAGTTCGTACGCATCGGGGCGGGAAACGTCGTCCGCGCGCCCCTGGGCGTCGATCTGGCGGACCGCCACCCGGGGCTGCGGGACCGGCGGACACGGGACCGCCACGCGCGCGGGGACGACGTCGTGCTCCTGGTGCTGTGCTCCCGCCTCTCCGTGGAGAAGCGGCCCGGCATGGCGCTCGACACCCTGGAGACGCTGCGCGGGCGTGGCGTACCGGCCGTGCTCGTCGTCGCGGGCGACGGTCCGCTGCGTCCCCGGCTCGAACGGCAGGCCAGGGAGCGGCGCCTTCCGGTGACGTTCCTCGGCCATGTCGCGGACCGCGCCGCGCTCGGCGCCCTCCAGGCCACGGCCGACGTCTGCCTGGCCCCGGGCCCCTGCGAGACCTTCGGCCTGGCCGCGCTCGAAGCCCTCGCCTGCGGCACCCCGGTCGTGGCCAGCGCCTCGTCCGCGCTGCCGGAGATCGTGGGCGGCGCGGGGGCGGCCGCCGCCGACACGCCCCGCACGTTCGCCCACGCGGTACGCGCGGTCCTCGAACGCCCGGAGCACATCCGACGGGCGATGGCACGCGCGCGTGCGGAGTGCTTCGGGTGGGACGCGGCGGTGGGGGCGTTCTTGGCGGCGCATGGGGCTGAACCGGGGGAGGGGGCGGTTGCTGGTGGGGGTGCGCTGACTGTCAGGGACGGGGCGGCTGGTCGGGGGGCGATCACTGTCGGGGACGGGGTGGTTGTGGGGGATGGGGTGGCTGTCGGGAACGGGGTGGTTGTGAGGAACGGTGTGGTTGTGGGGAACGGGGCGGCTGTTGGGAACAGGGCGGCTGTGGGGAACGGGGCAGCTGTGGGGAACGGCGTGGCCGTGGGGGATGGGGCGGCTGTGGGGGACGGCGCGGGTGCGTCCGTCAGCCACGGGTCCGGTTCCGACTCCGGGCGGGGCGGGGCGCGGGTGGCGGCCGCCGCGGACGAGGGCGCGGCACCCGTCGGGGACGGGGTTCGGGCGCTGCGTCTCGTGGCGGGGCCCGGTGCCGGGCCGGACGGGAGCGGTGGCGGATGAGCCCGGTGACGTTCGTGGCGCTCGGGGACTCGCTCACGCAGGGCGTGGGGGACCCCGTGGACGGCGCGTGGCGGGGCTGGGCGGCGCTGCTCGCCGCGGGCCTCGGGACGCCCGGACGGCCCGTGGAATTCCACAACCTGGCCGTCAGCGGCGCGCAGACCTGCGACGTGCACGGCCGCCAGACGCCCCGGGCGGTGGCCCTGCGGCCCGACATCGCGTCCGTCGTCGTCGGCGTCAACGACACCCTGCGCTGCACCTTCGACATCCGTGCCGTCGCCGTCCGCCTCGACGAGGTGTACGGCGCCCTCACGGCGGCAGGCGCGGTGCTGCTCACCGCCTGCATGCCCGACCCCGGCGCCATGCTGGGCCTGCCCGGCGCGCTCGGCCGCCCGCTGGCCCGGCGGCAGCGCGCGGTCAACGCCGTCGTGCACGCCCTGTCCGAACGCCACGGCGCCGTCCACCTGCACGCCGCCGACGAGGAGTGGGTCGCCGACCGCGCCCTGTGGAGCGCGGACCGGCTGCACCCCGGAGAGCGCGGGCACCGGGTGTTCGCCGCCCGCTTCCACGCGCTGCTCGCCGCCGAGGGCCTGGCACCAGGATCCGCCCCCGCCGTCGACCCCGAACTGCCGCCGCCCGCCCCGTCGGCGAGCCTGCTGTGGCTGGCCACGGCCGGTACCGGCTGGATCGCCCGGCGCTGCACCGACCTGCTGCCGCAACTGCTCGGCCTCGCCGTGGAGGAGGTGCGGCACCAGGTGCGGGGCACGAGCGGTGGGCTCGACGTCCGGGACGCGCACGCCGCGGCGGCGGCACTCGCGGGGCTCGGGGCCGCCGAGCACCAGGTGGAGGCGGCGTAGCCCGCACCTCATCCGCGGCGCGCCCCCGGCCAGCCCCCCACCCCCACGAACCGCACCACCGTCCCCGGCACCGCCTGCGCCGCCGCCGCGAGGTCGCCTTCCCTGACGACACCCACGACCGGGTAGCCGCCCGTCGTCGGATGGTCGGCGAGGAACACCACGGGCCTGCCGTCCGGCGGCACCTGGATCGCGCCCAGGACCATGCCCTCACTGGGCAGTTCGCCGCGGACCGCACGCTCCAGGGGCGGCCCGTCGGTGCGCAGGCCGATGCGGTTGCTCGCCGAGGACACGCGGTACGCGCGCGTGGTGAGCGTGCGCAGGGCGGTGGCCGTGAACCAGTCGGTACGAGGTCCCGGCGTCACCCGCAGGACCAGCTCGCGCGGCGGCCCGGGCTGCGGAACGGTGTCCACGCGCGCGTGGGCGACGGGTGCGGCACCCAGCGGCAGCACCGCGCCGTCCGTCAGCGGGGGCGGGCCGAGCCCGGACAGCAGGTCGGTGGAGCGGCTGCCGAGGACCGGCTCGACGGCCACGCCGCCACCTAGGGCGACGTAACCGCGTACTCCGGAGACAGCGGGCCCCACCTCCAGGAGAGCATCGGCGGGCACCCGCACCGGTGTGCCCCAGGCCACCGCGCGCCCGTCGACCGTCACCCGGCAGGGCGCACCGCCGACGGCGACCGTGACGTCGCAACGGGGCCGCAGCGCGCAGCCGTTGAGGGTGGTCTCCAGGACGGCCGCCGCGACCGGATTGCCGACGAGACGGTTCACCAGGGCGGCGGCGGGCCGGTCCAGGGCTCCGGAGCGCGGCACCCCGAGGTGGGCGTGCCCGGGACGGCCCTCGTCCTGCACCGTGGTGAGCGCCCCGGCCCGTACGACCGCGAAGGCCCGGTCGGTCATCGGCCCTCCGGCACGAAGCGGACCCGCGCGCCCGGCGACAGGAGCGCCGCAGGTACGCGCGCGTGGTCCCACAGCACGGCGTCCGTCGACCCGATCAACTGCCAGCCGCCGGGCGAGGAGCGCGGGTACACGCCCGTGTACGGCCCGGCGAGGCCGACGGAGCCCGCGGGCACCGCCGTGCGCGGCGTCGCCCTGCGGGGAACGTCGGGCACCCCGTCGAGGCCCGTCAGATACCCGAACCCGGGCGCGAACCCGCAGAAGGCGACGCGGAATTCGGCCGCCGCGTGGATCCGCGCCACGTCCCGCACCGGCACGTCCCACAGCGCCGCGACGTCCGCCAGGTCAGGGCCGTCGTACCGCACCGGGATCTCCAGGACGTCGTCCGCGCGCGCGGGCAGCGGGGGGATCTCCCAGGTGGGCAGGCGCGCGGCGAGCCGGAGCGGGGTGTCGGGTCCGTCGAGGCCGTCCAGGAGCACCGTGCGGGCCGCGGGCACGATCTCGCGTACGACGAGGTCTCCGGCCGCGCGGCGGCGCAGCAGCTCGGCGTGCAGGGCCGCGGCGGCCGTTCCGTCGGCGAGTTCGACGAGCAGCGCGCGCTCGCCCATGGGCAGGACCTTCATGGGCGGCGTCGACGGCGGGTTCGGTGCTGTCGGCGTCGGCAGGGACGCCGGTGGTGCTGCCGTCGGGCGGGTGCTCATGCGAACGCCTCCACCCGCACGCCCGCCGCTTCGAGGCGCGCCCTGACCTCTCGTGCGAGCTCCACCGCCCCGGGGGTGTCGCCGTGCAGGCACAGCGAGCGCGCCCGGACGTCGACGCGCCGCCCGCCGTGCGAGGTGACGGTGCCGAACCGGGCGATGCCGAGGGACCGTTCGACGACGGCGTCGGCCTCAGTGATGACGGCGCCGTCGGTGCCGCGCGGCACGAGGGTGGCCTCGTCGGTGTACGCCCGGTCCGCGAACGCCTCCGTGACGACCGGGAGTCCGGCCTTCTCCGCCGCCTCCAGGAAACGTGATCCGGGAAGGCCGAGGACGGGCAGCCCGGCGTCGGCGAGGAGCACACCGTCCACGACGGCGGACGCCTGCTCCATGTCGTGCACCACGCGGTTGTACAGCGCGCCGTGCGGCTTCACGTACGCCACACCGGCGCCCGCCGCGCGCGCGAACACCTCCAGGGCGCCGATCTGGTACGCCACTTCCGCCGCGAGCTCGGCGGCCGGCACGTCCATCGCGCGCCGCCCGAACCCCGCCAGATCGCGGTACGACACCTGGGCGCCGATCCGCACCCCCCGCTCCGCCGCGCGCTCGCACACGCGCCGCATGGTGGCCGCGTCGCCCGCGTGGAAGCCGCAGGCCACATTGGCGCTGGTGACGACGGACAGCAACTCCTCGTCGTCGGTGAGCCGCCACCGCCCGAAGCCCTCGCCGAGGTCGGCGTTGAGGTCGATCGAGGCCCAGGTCATGTGCGTATCGCTCCCGTGGATTCGTGTGGAGTCGGTCAGGCGACGCGGTACTGCTCGTCGCGCGCGTCGGTGATGAACATCCGGCCCGGCGCGTGCATGATCGCGAACGGCGGCCGCGACGCCATCACGGCCGCCTGCGGTGTCACCCCGCACGCCCAGAACACCGGGATGTCGTCCGGCTCGGCGTCCACCGGATCGCCGAAGTCGGGCTCGGCGAGGTCGGCGATGCCGAGTCCGGCCGGGTCGCCGCAGTGGACCGGCGCGCCGTGCACCGCGGGCAGCACGGATGTCTCCCGGATGGCCGTGGCCAGGTCGCCGGGCGGCACCGGGCGCATGGACACCACCAGGGGGCCGCGCAGCCGCCCCGCCGCACGGCACTGGCGGTCGGTGACGTACATGGCGACATTGCGGCCCTGCGCGACGTGCCGCAGCGGCACGCCGGCCGCCGCGAGCGACCACTCGAAGGTGAAGCTGCAGCCGATGAGGAACGACACCAGGTCGCCGCGCCAGTGCCCGAGGACGTCGGTGGGTTCGTCGACCAGCTCGCCGTCCTCCCACACGCGGTAGCGCGGCAGATCGGTGCGCAGATCGGCCCCCGGGGCCAGCGGCGTGGACCAGGAACCCGCGTCGGTCACGTCGAGGACCGGACAGGGCTTCGGGTTCCGCTGGCAGAACAGGAGCATCTCGTACGCCCAGTCGGCGGGGACGGACACCAGGTTCGCCTGGGTGCGTCCGGGCGCCCAGCCGGCCGTTGGCGCGCTGTGGCCCGCACGGAACGCCGAGCGCGCCTCTTCGGGGCCCATGGTCTCGGGACGCACGGCTTCAAGGCTCACAGCAGTTCCCTTCCACGCGTCTCGGGCAGCCCGAGCAGGGCGATCACGGCGAGCGCGTAACCGAACGCTCCGAAGATGAGCGCTCCGCCGACGCCCCAGCTGTCCGCGAGGAACCCGACGGTCGTGGGGAACACGGCGCCCACCGCGCGGCCGGTGTTGTACGTGAAGCCCTGCCCCGTGCCGCGCACGGCGGCCGGGTACAGCTCGCTCAGGAAGGAGCCGAAGCCGCTGAAGATCGCGGACATGCAGAAGCCCAGGGGGAAACCGAGCACCAGGAGAAGGCCGTTGGCGTCGTCCGGGATGTTCGTGTAGGCGGCGATGCTGGCCGCGGACAGGAACGCGAACAGCGTGATGTTGCGCTTGCGGCCCAGCTTGTCGGTGAGGTAGCCGCCCGTCAGATAGCCGATGAAGGCACCGGAGATCAGGAACGTCAGGTACCCGCCCGTGCCGACGACCGTGAGCCCGCGGTCCTCCTTGAGGTACGTGGGCACCCATGTGGCCAGCGTGTAGTAGCCGCCCTGGACGCCGGTGGACAGCAGCACCGCGAACAGGGTGATGCGCAGCAGCCCCGGCTTGAAGATCGCCGTGAACGAGCCCTTCTCCGTGCTCTGTTCGCGCTGGGCCGCCGCTTCGGGGGCGTCGTGCACATTGCGGCGTACGTAGATCACCAGCAGTGCGGGCAGCGCCCCGGTGAAGAACATGACGCGCCAGGCGATGTCGTCGTCCATGAACTGGAAGACCAGGGTGTAGACGATCGCGGCGAGCCCCCAGCCGACGGCCCAGGAGCTCTGGATCGCGCCGAGCGTACGGCCGCGGTTCTTGGCGGTCGCGTACTCGGCGACCAGGATCGCGCCCACCGCCCACTCGCCGCCGAAACCGAGCCCCTGGAGGGCGCGGAAGACCAGCAGCGTCTCGTAGTTGGGCGCGAAGCCGCAGGCCACGGTGAACACCGCGTACGTGATCACGGTGATCATCAGGGCCTTCACCCGGCCGATGCGGTCCGCGACGACGCCCGCGACGGCGCCGCCCACCGCGGAGACGACCAGCGTGACGGTCGTGAACAGACCGGTCTGGCCGCTGTTCAGGCCGAAGTAGGCCGAGAGCGCGACCATGCTGAGCGGCAGCGTGAAGTAGTCGTAGGAGTCGAGCGCGTACCCGCCGAAGGCGCCGGCGAAGGCGCGGCGGCCGCGCGGGCCGAGCGCGCGCAGCCAGCCGAACGCGCCGTCGTCGTCGGGTGGTTGGGTCCCGCGTGGCTGGTCGTCCAGCTCTATGGCGGAGGGCGGGGGAGTCGTGCTCATGGGCACCTCACAGAGGAGTCGGCGGGGCTGGAGGGTGCTTCTGAGGAGCGGGGACGTGCTGGGCGGCGTGTGGCCGGTGCCCTTTGGGGACGGGGGCGGGGTGACGCCTGCCGGACAACGTAGAGGATTGTTCAACGATCCCTCAATACCCATGTTGTCTCGTTCTTGTATCTGCGGTTGAATCCGGGCATGGCTGAGGGGATGGCTGATCATGGCTGAACTGACCGGTCTCGCCGACGACCGCGCGCTCCTGGGACGCACCAGTACCGCGGAGCGGGTCGCGGACATCCTCCGGAGCCGCATCGCCGAGGGGTACTTCCCACCCGGCACCCGGCTGTCGGAGGACAGCATCGGCGGCGCGCTCGGCGTCTCCCGCAACACCCTCCGCGAGGCCTTCCGGCTGCTCACCCACGAGCGGCTGCTCGTCCACGAACTCAACCGCGGTGTCTTCGTGCGGGTCCTGACCGTCGAGGACGTCGAGGACATCTACCGCACCCGGCGCCTGGTCGAGTGCGCCGTCGTGCACGGCCTCGGCCGCCCGCCGTACGCCGTGGACGCGCTCGCCGCCGCCGTCGCCGCGGGCAGGGCCGCGGCGGGCCGCCGGGACTGGAAGGGCGTCTCCACGGCCAACATCCACTTCCACCGCGAGCTCGTCGCGCTCGCCGGGAGCGCCCGCACCGACGAGCTGATGCGCAGCGTCTTCGCCGAACTGCGGCTCGCCTTCCACGTGGTGGACGACCCGCGCGGCCTCCACGAGCCCTACCTGGTGCGCAACCAGGAGATTCTGGACGCCTTGCAGTCGGGCCTCGGCCCCAAGGCCGAGCGGCTGCTCGCGATCTACCTGGACGACTCGCTGCAGGGCCTCGTCGACACGTACGCGCGCCGAGTGGCGGCGGGCGGGGCCGGGGCGGGCTGAGGCGCGTCGGCCCGAGGCGCGGGGTCCTGGCGCGGGTTGGCGTGAGGGGCGGGGCGGGGTCCTGGCGCGGGTCGGTGTGAGGGTGGGGCGAGGTCTGGGCGCGAGCTGGGGCGGCGGGGCATCTGCGTCGTTTCGACCGTTGTCAGACCGAGGACCTAGTCTGTGCACCGTGACTTCGCCTGCCGTACCGGACTCCGTTCCGTCCCAGCTCAGCGCGGGGCCGCGGCCCGCGCCGGGCCCGGCCGCCGACGAGGGCCTGGCACGGCGCCTGCGCGCGCTCGCGTGCACGGCGCCGCTGCACGACCTGGACGCCCGCAAGGCCAACCTCGCGGGGGAGTACTCGGTGTACGCGATGGCGGAGGTGGCCCTGTCCGCCATCGACCTCGTCACGCTGAACATGGACTTCGACACGGGCGCCGACCACGACCAGGTCGTCGCCCGGCTGCTGCCCCGCGTCGCCGCCCAGGCCCCGCGCCGCCCCACCGCCGAGCACGAGCGCGTCGCCCGCTGGGTCCTGGAGAACCTGATCAACGTGGGCAGCGTCGACCGCGGCTTCCGCGCGGTGTACGGCACCTTCGACCCGGACGGCACCTACGTCCGGCGGGACTACGACTTCAAGCTGATCGAGGAGGTCCCCGGCTACGGCGGCGGTGTCTGTCTGCGCACCACCGACGAGGCCGTGAACGTCCTCGTGGGCGCCCTCGACACCGACGTCACCAGCGCCCAGATCGCCGCCGAGGTGAAGCTGGAGGTCCTGATCAGCCGTGGCCGCCTCGCCGACGCCCAGCTCGCCGCCGAACAGGCGCGGTATCGCACCGTGCAGTACTCGGAGACCCTCCGCAGGGCCCTCGACGCGACCCGGCGCAACGTCCGCGCGGTGGACTGGCTCCAGTCCGTGCCCGACATGATCGCCGAAGCCCTGGACCACGTGGCCGACCGGTACCGCCACGAGAACGCGATCCTGACGAACATCCGCAAGGCACGCGACGAGTCCGAGGACCCCGAGCACAAGCGCCGCGCCGCCGAGCTCGTCGACATCGTCAAGGACTGCATCCGCCGCCACACCCAGCTCCAGTCCCGGCTCCTCGAAGCGGGCCCCCTGTTCCGCGCCGAGCAGGACCGGCAGGCCTTCGCCGCCCCCACCGCGCGCACGGGACTCGACCTGTACGGCCAGTTGGTCGCCCCGATCCTGCCGCTCCCCGCCGAGCAGGCGATCCGGGTGACGGACGCCTTCTTCGCGCGCGGGACGGGCCTGCGCACGCCGGTGTCGGTGCGGGTCGGCGACCTCGTCGACATACTGCTCACACCGCCGCAGGAGCGCGAGCACCTGGGCGCGGAGATGCCCGAGCCCGACCTCATCGCCACGCCCGACGACAGCCGCTTCAGCGAGGAGCAGCTCGCGAGCGCCATGGAACTGCTCGCGCTGCCCCCCGACGCCCCGCGCAGGCTCTCCGGGCTGCTCGCCGACGCCCGCCGCAGCGACCCCGAACTGCCCTATCTGGTCGCCCTGCTCGCCGTCCACGCCGCGAGCCCGCCGGTCGGCACGGCCTACCGCCAGGGCGAGCAGCAACTGCTGTTCGCCGTGGACGACGGCACCGACCTCGACGACCCGGAGTTCGGCGGCGCCGACCTCATCGTCGGCACGGCGCTCCTGGACGCGGTGGGCATGGCGGCCGACCGGACGGAGGCGGCCTGATGACGGCGACCCCGCACCCCGCAGGGGCGCCCACGCGCGCGACTCGGCGTCGGCCGAGAACGACCCCGCCCGCCGCTGGGACACCCACCGGCGCGCCCCCTCAGGCGACCACCGGCGCGCCTCCGCGCCCCGTACGACCGACCGACCGCACCAAGGAGCCCCAGCCGTGACCGACCACCCCGCAGAGCACGCCGCGTGGGGCGAGCCGGACGCCGCCGCGGCCCCGGCGGCGGCGCCCACGAGCGCCGCCGTCACCCCCGCCGACGCCGCCGACGCGGCCCGCCTCGTCGCGTTCGGACTCCAGCCCAAGCTCCAGCCCGCCCGCGACCAGGAGTACGGCGAACTGCTCCGCAGGTACCGCGAGGACCCGCCCTTCGCCCGCCTCGCCGACGCCGTCGCCGCCGGGCTCGGCCTCGTCGTCCTGGAGGTGTCCCCGCGCGCGGGGATGGCGGTGACCGCCGCCGAGGACTCCGTGTTCGCCGTCCGCATGGGCGACTACGCCCGCCGCGCCGCCGCCGACTCCACCGACCGCTTCCTGCACGGCCTCGCCCACCTCGCCGTCGCCGCCATGGCCTTCCCGCGCCCCGAGGACCTGGCCGACGACGGGTACATCGGCCGCGTCACGGTCAACGGCGTCGACGCCTTCGTCCGGCAGGCCTGCCGCCGCCTGGAGGAGCGCGCCGAGGAGCAGGGCGAGAACACCGACCCGGCCTCGGACGCCCCGGGGCTCGAGTCCGCCTGGCGGATCTGGGCGCGCCGCAGCTCCACCGGCGCCACCAAGGACGCGCGCAGGCTCGCCGGTTCGACCACCGGCATCGTGGGCAAGGCCGCCGCGTTCCTCACCGACTCCGGGTTCCTCCAGCGCACGGGCGACGACTCCGGCGGGACCTACCGCACCACCGCGCGCTATCAGCTCCAGGTCCGCGACATGGCGGGCACCGCGGCCATGGCCGAACTCCTGGAGCTGGGCGTCGTGCCCGTCACCGACGGCTCCGCGACGCTGCTGCCCCCCGACGACACCGACGACCTGGAGCTGGCGGCCGACGCCGGCCTGCCGTTCCACTCCTGATCCGCGCGGGACGGCATCCGGTCGCCCCGCCCGCATCCACCGACGTTCCGCCCGTTCCGTTTCTTCGTCCCGCACGACTTACGACGAGAGTCCGCCGCCATGTACGAGCTGTCCCGGGTCCGCCTCTACTCCATCGGCCCCGCCGGTGCGCGCTACGCCGACACCGTGCTGGACCTGCGCGGCGTCGGCGACGTGGTGCCCGACCCCGCGCCCGCGCAGGCGGAGTTCTTCGAGGAGGAGCCCGTCGGCCCGCCGCGCCGCCCGGCGCCCGCCGGGGTGCTCTTCCTGGAGAACGGCGGCGGCAAGTCCGTCCTCCTCAAGCTGATCTTCTCGGTGATGTTGCCGGGCCATCGGAACACGCTGGGCGGCGCCAGCTCCGGCGTGCTGCGCAAGTTCCTCCTGGCCGACGACTGCGGACACGTCGCCCTGGAGTGGCAGCACACGCTCACCGGTGAGTGCGTCGTCGTCGGCAAGGTCAGCGAGTGGCGCGGACGGCAGGTCTCCAACGACCCGCGGAAGTTCGCGGAGGCCTGGTACTCCTTCCGCCCCGGCCCCGGGCTCAGCCTGGACTCGCTGCCGGTCGCCGAGTCCACCGCCGTGCGCCCTTCCGCCGAGGGCGCGTCCGGCGCACAGGGGCGGCGGCGCACCATGAAGGGCTTCCGGGACGCCCTCATGGACGCCACGAAGGCCTATCCGCACCTCGAAGTGCACTGGGAGGAGATCCACGACCGCTGGAACGAACACCTCGGGGACCTCGGCCTCGACCCCGAACTGTTCCGCTACCAGCGCGAGATGAACGCCGACGAGGGCGAGGCCGCCGGCCTCTTCGCCGTCAAGAAGGACTCCGACTTCACCGACCTGCTGCTGCGCGCCGTCACCGACACCCGGGACACGGACGGCCTCGCCGACCTGGTGCACGGCTTCGGAAACAAGCTGGGCCGCCGCGCCGAGCTGATGGCCGAGCGCGACTTCACCGCGGGCTCCGTGGACCTGCTCGGCCGCATCGTCGACGCCGCGGACACCCGGGCACGCGCGCGTGACGTGCACGCGGGCGCCGAGCGCCGCACCCGCACCCTGGCCCGCCGCCTCTCGGCCCGCGCCGTCGAGGAGCGCGGCCGCGCCGCCGAACTGGCCGAGCAGGTCACCGCCGCCGCGCACACCGTGACGGCCGCCGAGCAGGCCCGCGGCCGCTCCGCGCTCATCGCCGCCGAACTCGCCTACCGGCACGCCTCGCTGGCCCTCACCGTCGCCGAGAAGGCCGCCGCGGCCCAGCGCCGCGAGCTGGCCGACGCCCGCACCCTGCACTCCGCCTGGCAGGCCGCCGAGGCCGTCCTGCGCCATCGCGCCGCCGCCGACCGCTCCGCGCGCGTGGCCGTCGCCATCCGTGAGGCCGAGCGGGACGCGGCCCCCGCGCTCGCCGCCCGCGCGAAGGCCGCCGCCGACCTCGTCCGCGCCCTGCACACCGCCGCCGCGGACGCCGAGTCGCACGCCAACGAGGAGGAGGAGCGCTCCGCCGCACTCCAGGAGACCGGCGAGGCCTCGCACCGCGACGCCACCACCGCCGCGACCGAGGCGCAGCGCGCCCGCAGCGAGGCCGGGCACCTGCGCCAGCGCCTCACCGAGGTCGAGCAGGAGACCGCCGAGGCCGTCCGCGCGGGCTGGCTCGACGACAGCACACCCGACGCCGACCCGGCCCGCGCGGCGCTCGCCGCCAGCGACGCCGAGAAGACGGCGGTCGCCGCCTGGGACGAGGCCCGCGAGTCCGCACGCCGGGCCTCCGACCAGGCCAAGGAGGCCGCCTCCGCCGAGGCCCGCGCCGAGCTGACGGCGGCCCGCGCGGAGGACGCGGCGACGGCCGCCGAGCAGGCGCACGACGCGGAGAGCCGCACCGCCGACTCCCTCGCACAGGACGAGCGCGTCGCCGAACTCCTGGGCCTGCCGGGCGGATCCGACGGGAGCGGGCGCGGCGGGGTGCCGCAGCCCCGGCACGCCGGTGCCGGGGCGGGCGAGGGCGCCGACGACGGGGCGGGGGCCGCCGCTTCAGGTGCGCGTGGCGCCAAGGGGGCGCACGGGGCCGAGGGGGCGCACGGCGTCGAGGGGGCGCACGGCGAGCACGCCGTCCCGGGCGGAGGCACGAGCGCAGCGGGCGACGCCCACGACGGCTCGGCGCCGGGCGGCTCCACCTCCGCCGCCGGGCAGACCCTCGCCCCCGTGGCCCCCGGCCTCACCGCCACGGAGCTCGACCGAGGCGCCGACGACCTGAAGACCCTGCTCGACGACGGAGTGGCCGCCGCAGAGCGGCAGTTGTTCGAGCTGCGGACCGCCGCAGCCGACGACTCCCGCATCCTCGGCGCGCTCGGCGACGGCGGACTGCTTCCGCCCGGGCCCGACGTCCTCGCCACCGTCGAGTTCCTCGGGGAGCACGGCATTCCGGCCCTCCCGGGATGGCGGTATCTGGCCCAGGCCGTCGACCCCGCGGACCACGCGCGTGTCCTTGCCGCGCGCCCCGAGCTGGTCGACGGCGTCGTCATCACCGACCCGGACACGCACGCCCGCGCGCGCGAAGCGCTCACCGGCGCCGCGCTGCTTCCGCGCTCCACGGTCGCCGTCGGCACCGCCGCCGCGCTGCTCGCCCCGGTGCCGCATGCCGACAGCGCCGCCGACGACTCCGGCGCCGTCTTCCTCGTACCGCCGAACCCCGCGATGCACGACGAGCACGCCGCCGACGAGGAGCGGCAGGCCCTGCGGGCGCGCACGACCCGCCGCGACGAGGAGATCCGCGCGCTCGCCCTGCGTCTCGCCAAGGACCGGGAGCTGGCCGCGCGGCTCGCCTCCTGGCGCTCCGGCTGCCCCGCGGGCCGCCTCGCCGAGCTGGCCGCCGCCGCCCGGGACGCGCGCGCCTTCGCCGAGGAGGCGGAGGCCGAGCTGGCCGAGGCCCGCACCGCGCGCGCCGAGGCCGACGAGGCCGCGGCCGACGCCGCCCGCGTGCGCGACGAGCGCCAGGAGGGCGCCCAGCGCGCACGCCGCGCCGCCGACGCGCTCGCCGGGCTCGCGTTCCGCCTGCGTGAGCGCGCGGGCTGGCAGACCAAGCTGCGCGAACTGGCCGACGACGCCGTCGAGTCGGAGGCCCGCGCCCAGTCCTGCCTGGACCGCGCCCGCGCCGCCGACGAGGACCGCCGCGCCGCCCAGCGCGCCGCCGACGACGCCCGCCGCACCGCGCGCGCCCTGCGTGCCGAGCGCGCCGAGATCGCCGGCGCCCCCGAGGACGTACCGCTGGACCAGGACGGCCCCAAGACCTCCCTGCCCGCCCTCAGGGAGGCCTACCGCGCGGCCTCCCAGCTGTACGAGAAGGTCGGCGTCGGCGCCGACCTGCGCGCCGAACAGGCCCGCGCGGAGAGCGACGAGAGCGCCGCGCTCGCCGAGCTCGACCGGCTCAGCAACAAGGTGCGCACCCGCGCCGCCCAGCTCCTCGAAGGCACCGACGGCGCCGACGGGCCCTCCCGGCAGGCCGCCGCAGCCCGCGCGGAGGCCCAGGTCCAGCTCATCGAGTCGCGCGCCTCCACCGCCAGCGAACAGCTCGGCCGACTGCGCGGCGAGGCCGAGCGGCACGCCCCCGAGGACGGCGAAGCGCACACCGACCTCCCCGAAGAGCTCGTACCGTCCGACGCCGAGCAGGCCCAGACCCTGCTGCGCACGGCCACGACCGAACTGGCCACCCACACCGAGGCCTTGAGCCAGGCCAAGGAGGCGCACGCCGCGCTCCTGCACACCCACCGCGCCACGGAGGACGCGGCCGGCGGGTTCGACGAGACGGCGGCACTCCTGCGCGACCTGCTGCGCGAGCACCACGACACCGAGGACGACGAGCAGCCCGCGCCCCACCCCGGCACCCTGGAGGAGGCCCGCCAGGCCGCCGCCGAGACCCGCCGCTCCCTGCGCGGCTGCGCCGCCGACCTGTCCGCCGCCGAGTCGGCCGTCCGCGAGGCCAGCGACGTCCTCGTCCGGCACGCCAACTCCACCCGGTACGAACAGGTCCGCACCCCCGCCCGGCAGCAGATCCGCGAACTGCCCGCCTCCGCCCTGCCCGAGCACGCCAAGAAGTGGGCCGACGCCTTCGCGCCCCGCCTGCGCGTGCTCACCGACGAGCTGGAGCAGTTGGAGCGCAACCGCGACAGCATCGTCGACCGGCTGCGCGGCCTGGTCGAGTCGGCGCTCGCCACGCTCCGTTCCGCCCAGCGGCTTTCCCGGCTGCCCGAGGGCCTGGGGGAGTGGTCGGGCCAGGAGTTCCTGCGGGTCCGCTTCGACGAGCCCGACCAGGCGACGCTCACCGAGCGCCTGGGCGAGGTCATCGACGAGGCGACGCGCGCGGCCGTGAAGAAGAACTCCGACCTGCGCAGGGACGGCATGTCCCTGCTGCTCCGGGGCGTTCAGGCGGCCCTCGAACCGCGCGGCATCGCGGTGGAGATCCTCAAGCCGGACGCCGTCCTTCGCGCCGAGCGCGTCCCGGTGGGGCAGATGGGCGACGTGTTCTCCGGCGGCCAGCTGCTCACCGCCGCCATCGCCCTGTACTGCACGATGGCCGCCCTGCGCTCGAACGACCGGGGCCGCGACAAGCACCGGCACGCGGGCACGCTGTTCCTCGACAACCCCATCGGCCGTGCCAACGCCACGTACCTCCTGGAGCTCCAGCGGGCCGTGTCGGACGCCCTCGGCGTCCAGCTGCTCTACACCACCGGCCTGTTCGACACGACGGCACTCGCTGAGTTCCCGCTGGTCATCCGGTTGCGCAACGACGCGGACCTGCGCGCGGGCCTGAAGTACATCAGCGTCGAGGAGCACCTGCGGCCGGGCCTGCCGCAGGAGCAGCAGGCCCCGGCCGGGGAGACGGTGCACGGGGAGATCACGGCGACACGGATGTTCAAGAAGCCAGCCGCTGGATGAGCCAGTGGTGGAACACCCCGATGTGATGCTCGGTCGGCACCAGGACACCGCCCTGCCGGTACGCGCGTGAGCCCATCGCGGGCTGCGTGCGCTCGCACGCCGCGAAGTCCTGCTCGTTGACCCGGTGGAACAGCTCGACCGACTTCGACAGGTCCGCTCCGGAGGCGACGACATCGGGTGCGTACAGCCAGTCGCACTCGACGACCGTGCGGTCCACGGCCAGCGGGAACATGCGGTGCAGGATCACGTGGTCCGGGACGAGGTTGACGAACACGGCCGGCTTGACGGTGATGGCGTAGTAGCGGCGGTCCTGGTCGTCGGCGACCTCGGGCAGCCGCCCGAAGCCCGGGGAACCGTCCACAGTGAAGCCGCTGACGTCATCCCCGAAGGCGGCACCGTGCCCTACGTAGTACTGCGCCGCGAAGCCGTCGGCGAACTCCGGCAGGACGTCCGTCAACTCGGGGTGGATGGTCGCGCAGTGATAGCACTCCATGAAGTTCTCGACGATCAACTTCCAGTTGGCACGCACCTCGTAGCGGACGCGATGGCCGAGCGCCAGGTCCTGGGTGCGGTAGCGCTCGATCGACGCGGGGTCGCCCAGGCGCTCCCTGGCCTCGCCGATCACCGTGTCCTCGAAGGACGGCGGCGACTCGGCCAGACACACCCAGACGTAGCCGAGCCACTCCCGCAGCGCGACCTCGACCAGGCCGTACGCGGACCGGTCGACGTCCGGCATCCGCGTCAGGTTCGGCGCGGCGATCAGACGCCCGTCCAGGTCGTACGTCCAGGCGTGGTACGGGCACTGGAGGCTGCGCCGGACCTGGCCCGCCTCGTCCGCGCACAGGCGGGCGCCGCGGTGGCGGCACACGTTCAGGAAGGCACGCAGGCCGCCGTCGCGGGCGCGGGTGATCAGGACGCTCTCCCGGCCGACCTGGACGGTGCGGTACGCGCCCGGACGGTCGAGGTCGGCGGAGCGCACGGCGCAGCACCACAGGGCCTCGAAGAGGCGTTCCTGCTCCTGCCGGAAGACGTCGGGGTCGGTGTAGTAGTGGCCGGGCAGCGTCGCGATGAGGCTCGCGGAGACCTCTGTCGTCACGTCCGTACTCCTCAGACGGGCGCCGCGGCGGGCGCGGTTCGCTCTGACGTGCGCCCCGGGGGGCGCGGGTTCGGTCAGACCGGCGCCGTGGCGGGCGCCGGATCCAGCGGGCCGGTGATCCGGCGGGGGTCGAACAGCTCGATGGGGTGGTCGGTGGTGCCGTCGAGCGCCAGGTCGGCGACGATCTCGCCGACCACCGGCACGAACTTGAAGCCGTGCCCGGAGAAGCCACAGGCCACCGTCACCGACTCAGGGTGCGCCGGATGGCGCGTGATGACGAAGTGCTCGTCGGGCGTCGTCGTGTACATACACGTGGAGGCCTTCAACAGCCGCCCGGGGAGCAGCGGTATGTGCCGCGCCATGTGCCCGGCCATCGCCGCGACCTCGTGCGGATGGACCGTGCGGTCGATGGTCTCCGGAGTGCACACACTGCCGTTGCGGAAGAACGCGACCTTCACCCCCAGGTCGGGGCCGTCGATCGACGGGAAGCCGTACACCTGGACGCCCGCCCGGTCCTCCCACACGTAGATCGGATGGTGCTCCGGCAGGAACGGACCGACACCACCCGTCGGCTGGAACCAGTACATGATCTGCCGCTCGATGGTGAACGGCACCTCCAGGTCCGCGAGCAGCCCCGGCGCCCACGCGCCCGGACAGATCACCAACTGGCCCGCGGTGTACGTGTCGTCGGCCGTGTGCACGCGCACGCCGTCCCGGTACGGCTCCCAGCGCGTCACCGGTTCCTCGAAGTGCAGGTCCGCGCCCTGGCGGGTGGCGAGCTGCAGATGCGCGGCGACCGTGTTCTCCGGCCGGACGAGGCCCGCGCGTTCTTCGTAGAGCGCCACTTCGTCGTCGCGCGGCGTGAGCGTCGGGAAGCGGCGGCGGATCTCCCGGGCGTCCAGCATCTCGTGCGGAAGCCCCCAGGTCTCGGCCGAGAGCCGCGCTCCGGAGACCACCCGCCCGTCCGGGCTGCCGACCATCACACCGCCGCACAGGGTGGCGATGTCACGGCCGGTGTCCTGTTCGAGCTTCTCGTAGAGCTCGTACGCGCGCAGCAGCAGCGGTACGTACGCGGGGTCCTCGAAGTACGACTGCCGCGTGACCCGGGAGCCGCCGTGGCTGGAGCCCCGCTGGTGCACGGGACCGAACTTCTCCAGGCCGAGGACGCGGGCTCCGCGCGCGGACAGATGGTGGGCGGCGGCGCTGCCCATGCCGCCCAGGCCGATCACGATCACGTCGTAGGTGGGGGTGGTGGGAGACACGACGGTCACCTCCGGATCCGGGTCATCTCGGGGTCGAAGAGCGGTTCGTCGGTGACGGTCGCGGAGACCTTCTCGCCGAAGTACTCGATGTGCGTGCTCGTCCCGGCGGGCAGCGGCGGCAGCCAGGCGTACGCGACGCAGCGGCCCAGCGTGTAGCCGTACGCGGCGCTGGTGACGTATCCGGCGGGCGCGGCGTCGCCGGGGGCCGCGAACACCGGCTCCTTGCCGAGGACCACGGCGGCCGGGTCGTCCAGGAGGAGGGCGGTGAGCCTGCGGGTGAGGGGGCCGCGCCGATCGAGGGCCGCGCGCCCGAGAAAGTCGCCCTTGTCCATGCGGACGGCGAAACCTACGCCCGCCTCGTAGGGGTCGTGTTCGGCGGTCATGTCCTGGCCCCAGGCGCGGTAGCCCTTCTCCAGGCGCAGGCTGTTGAAGGCGCTGCGGCCGGCGGCTACGACACCCAGGTCCCGCCCCGCGTCCCACAGCGTGTCCCACAGGCGCAGGCCGAGGTCGGCGCTGGTGTACAGCTCCCAGCCCAACTCGCCCACGTAGCTCAGGCGCAGCGCCGTCACCGGGACATGGCCGAGGTGGGTCTCGCGGGCCTTGAAGTAGCCGAAGGCCTCGTGCGAGAAGTCGTCGCGGGTCAGCGGCTGGACGAGGGCGCGGGCCAGCGGACCCCAGACGCCGACGCAGCACGTCCCCTGGGTGATCTCCCTGATGTGCACGTCGTCGGGCGCGTGCGACTGTAGCCAGGTGAGATCGGCGGGGGAGTTGGCGCCGACCTGGAAGCGGCTGGGGGCGAGCCGTGCCACCGTCAGGTCGGAGCGGATGCCGCCCGCCTCGTCGAGAAGGAGGGTGTAGGTGACCGAACCGGGCTTCTTGCGAAGGTTGTTGGTGGTCATGCGCTGAAGGAAGCCGAGGGCTCCGGGGCCGGTGACCTCCAGGCGGCGCAGCGGCGTCATGTCGTACAGCGCGACGCGCTCGCGGGTGGCGCGCGCCTCGGCGGCGGCGATCGGCGACCAGTACCGCCCGGACCAGCCGTCCCGTTCGGGCACGTCCACGTCGGCGGCGAGCGCGGCGTTGGCCTCGTACCAGTGGGGCCGCTCCCAGCCCCCGCCCTCCAGGAACACCGCGCCCAACTCCTGCTGGCGGGCGTGGAACGGGCTGACGCGCAAGGGGCGCGGCTCGTCCAGGGGCTGGAGCGGATGGAGGACGTCGTACACCTCGACGAACTGCCGGGCGCCGCGCTCGGCGACATAGGCGGGCGAGCGCTGGGCGTCCTCGAAGCGGGTCAGGTCGCAGTCGTGCACGTCGACGGCGGGCCTGCCGTCGACCATCCACTCGGCGACGGCCTTCGCCACGCCCGCGGAGTGCGTGACCCACACGGCCTCGGCGAGCCAGAAGCCGCGCAGCGCCGGGGCCTCGCCGAGCAGCGGCATGCCGTCCGGCGTGAAGGAGAAGACACCGTTGAACCCCTCCTCGACGGCCGACTCCTTGAGCGCGGGCAGCAGTCCGCAACAGTCCTGCCAGCTCGGTGCGAAGTCCTCCTCGGTGAAGGGGTACGAGGACGGCATGGCCAGACCGCGGTCCTGCGCGTCGTCGTACGCGGGCACGGCGAACGGGTCCACGGGCAGCGGGCGATGGGCGTACGAGCCGATGCCGACGCGGTCCGTGTGCTCACGGAAGTACAGGTCGCGGTCCTGGAAGCGGAGGATGGGCCGGGACGCCTCGGTCCGTGGGTCGTTGCGGCCCGCGAGTTCCGGCAGGGGGCGGGTCCGGGCGTACTGGTGGGCGAGTGGCTGCAGCGGTACGTCGACGCCCGCCATCCGGCCGATCACCGGTCCCCAGAAGCCCGCGGCCGACACGACGCGGTCGGCGGGGAAGGTGCCGCGGTCGGTGACGACGGCGGTGACGCGGCCCTCCGCGCGCTCGATGCCGGTGACCGTGTGCCGCTCCAGGAAGCGGGCGCCTCGGCGGGTCGCCCGGTCGAGCTGCGCACGGCAGGCGAGCACGGCGCGGGCCAGGCCGTCGTCGGGTGTGTGCAGACCGCCGAGCACCTGGCCGGTGTCGAGCAGCGGCCACAGCTCCTTGCAGCGCGCGGCGTCGACCAGCTCGGCGCGAATGCCCCAGGACGCGGCGAGGCCCGCCTTGCGGTGCAGGTCCGCCCAGCGCTCCGGAGTGGTGGCCAGCTCCAGGCCGCCGACCGGGTTGAAGCAGGCGAGTCCGTCCACGGTGAGCTCGCCGAACTTCCGCACGGTGTAGGAGGCGAACTCGCTGAGCGTCTTGGACGGGCTGGTCTGGAAGACGAGCCCGGGCGCGTGCGAGGTGGAGCCGCCCGGGGCGGGCAGCGGCCCCTGTTCGAGGACGGTGACGTCGGTCCAGCCCCGGGCGGTCAACTCGTCGGCGAGGGAGCAGCCGACGATTCCGGCGCCGATGATGACGACTCGGGGGGTGGTGGATTCGGGGTTGCCTGGTGTGGGTGTGGGTGTGGGTGCGGGTGCGGGTGCGGGGATGCCGCGCACGCCGGGGGAGTGCGGGTCGGGTCGTACGCCGGTCACAGGACCACCACCGATCGCAGCACCTCGCCGCGCTGCATCCTGGCGAACGCCTCCTCGACCTCGTCGAGGGCGATCTTCTCCGTCACGAAGGCGCCGAGGTCGAGCCTGCGGCTGAGGTACTGGTCGACGAGCAGGGGGAAGTCCCGCGTGGGCAGACAGTCGCCGTACCACGAGGACTTGAGCGCGCCGCCGCGCGAGAACAGGTCGATCAGCGGCAGCTCGACGGCCATCGCCGGATCGGGCACGCCGACCTGGACGAGCACGCCCGCGTGGTCGCGCATGTAGAAGGCCTGCTTGTACGTCTCGGGGATCCCGACCGCGTCGATGGCGACGTCGACGCCGAAGCCGCCGGTGAGCCCGCGCACCGCCTCGACGGGATCGGTGCCCCGGGAGTTCACGGTGTGGGTGGCGCCGAAGCGGGTGGCCCCGTCGAGCTTGCCGTCGTCGATGTCGACGGCGATCACGCGCCGGGCCCCGGCGAGCGAGGCCCCGGCGATCGCGGCGCAGCCGACGCCACCGCAGCCGATGACGGCGACCGTGTCGCCACGGCCCACGTTCCCCGTGTGCACGGCGGCCCCGTACCCGGCCATCACGCCGCAGCCGATCAGCCCCGCCGCCTCCGGCCGGGCCGCCGGGTCCACCTTCACGGCCTGGCCCGCGGCGACGAGCGTCTTCTCGGCGAAGGCGCCGATGCCGAGCGCGGCGCTGAGGGGAGTGCCGTCGAGCAGGGTCATGGGCTGTGCGGCGTTGCGGGAGTCGAAGCAGTACCAGGGACGTCCGCGCAGGCAGGAGCGGCACGTTCCGCAGGGCGCGCGCCAGGCGATGACCACGTAGTCGCCGGGCACCAGGCCCCCGGCGTCGGCGCCGACCGCCTCGACGGTGCCGGCGGCCTCGTGGCCGAGCAGGAACGGGAAGTCGTCGGAGACCGCGCCTTCCCGGTAGTGCAGATCGGTGTGGCAGACCCCGCAGGCCTGCACGGAGACAAGTACCTCTCCCGGTCCGGGATCCGGCACGACGATCGTCTGCACCTCGACGGGTGCGCCCTTCTTCGCGGCGACGACGCCACGGACCTCGTGTGGCACGGCCAGGCTCCTCGACTTTGTGTCGTCTTGTTGCGTACTCCACGATCGGTTGCGCTATGAGAGACATCGTGAGAGCGACATCAAGGAGCCGTCAAGGGGCCGGAGTGAACCCTCGGTAAAACGCCATGGGTGTCGCGAAACGGGGCTGGCACAGGGCGGGGACGGGGGTGCGAAGGCCCGATTCCGCAGGCTTGGGGCGTCCGTGCGCGTGCGAGGGGGTGGGGGTGCGGGGCTGCGGCGTCCGATCCCCTCGCCGAGAAGGGGCGCGCGGCGACGGGGGCGCCAAGGAGGACGGGCGGGGCGCGCGGCGGACCGTGGGGCGGTCGCGTGTGGGCTGTGGGTGGGCCGAGGGTGTGCCGTGGGAGGGCCGCGCCCCTACGCGGCCCTCGTCCCCGCTGCCGTCAGAACCCGTAGCCCATCCGGCGCGACAGCTCCACCGCCGCCGCGACCGTGCGCTTGGCCAGCTCGGTGAGCCGGTCCTCCGTCAGCCGGTACACCGGCCCGGAGGCGCTCAGCGCCCCGATGACCTTGCCGTCGTGCGCCCGCACCGGGGCCGCCACGGCGGCGAGTCCGACCTCGAGCTCTTCCACGGCGATCGCGAAACCCTGCTGGACGACGGCCTCCAGGTCGCGGCGCAGCGCCACCGTCCCGGTCACCGTGTGCTCGGTGATGCGGGGCAGCGTGCGGGCGATCTGGCCCTCGCGCAGGGTGGTCGGCAGGTGCGCGAGCAGGACCTTGCCGCTGGAGGTGGCGTGCAGCGGGGTGCGTCGGCCGAGCCAGTTCTGTGCGGTCACGGACGCGGGGCCCCGGGCCTGCATGATGTTGACCGCGGCGTCGTCGTCGAGCACGGCGATGTTGACCGTCTCGCCCAGCTCGTCCGCCAGCTCGCGGCAGACCGGGCCGCCCTCCTGGGAGATGTCCATCCGCACGGCCGCCGCCCCGGCGAGGCGCAGGACGCCCGCCCCGAGGAAGTACTTGCCGCGGTCCTTCGCCTGTCCGACGAGACCTCGGTTCTCGAGCACGCCGAGCAGCCGGAACGCCGTCGACTTGTGCACCCCCAGCTCGTCGGCGATCTCCGTGACCCCCGCCTCGCCGTGCCGGGCGAGGATCTCGAGGACGCTCACCGCGCGGTCCACGGACTGCACGGAACCGGCGGGAGCCTTGGCCTGCGGCTCGCGCGGCTCGCGCGGCTCGCGCGCTTCCCGGGGCTTCTCGGGTTCTTCCGCGCGCCCTTTCCGGCGCTTCTCCTTGGCTGCTCCCTGCTGCGGCTCCTCGTTCTGGCCAGGCTGTTTCCGCGTGCGGGTCATATCTCAACTCTCACCACTCGGCGGCCTCTCGGAGCCGCGTCCCAGGGAGCCCCTTGACGCGATGGGCATCCCACCGGATTCTGTTGCGCATAGCGCTCTCTGGTGCGCCATATGAAACTTCATGCTACCGAAGAGTCCTTGGCCCGAACGGTCCCGGACCGGGCCGACAGATCCAACCGGGCCGACAGATCCAGAGGAGGGCCCGTGATCCCCGTCTGCCGCCTTGAAGACCTCCCTGCGGGCGAGTCCGTCCGTCTCGACACCACACCCCCCGTCGCGGTGTTCAACGCCGACGGCGCGCTGTACGCCGTCGACGACACCTGCAGTCACCAGGACGCCTCCCTCTCCGAGGGCTGGCTGGAGGGCTGTCTGGTCGAATGCCCGCTGCACGCCGCCTCATTCGATCTCCGGACCGGAGAGCCGACGTGTCTGCCGGCCCGCCGTCCGGTGCGCACCCACCGCGTGAGCGTGGTCGACGGAACCATCCATGTCCACCTGACCGACCCGACCGCGACCCCCGTCCCGGCCTCCGCTCCCCTCACGGCCGCTGCCTCCCTGTCCGCCGCCGCTTCTCTCGCCGCCGCCGGCCCCGGGCGAGGCCCGTTGACCGGTGAGGGATCCGCCGCATGAACACCGTCACCGTCGTGGGCGCCTCCCTCGCCGGGCTCTACGCGGCGCGCGAGCTGCGCGCCCAGGGCTTCGACGGCCGCCTCGTGATCGTCGGCGCCGAGCCCCACCTGCCGTACGACCGCCCACCCCTCTCCAAGTCCTTCCTCACGGACGCGGCTGCGGTCACGGATACGGCCCCGGCCGCGGCGACCACGGCCCCGGCCGCGACCAGCGCCCCGAAAAGCCCCAAGGCCACCGGCACCGGCACTGGAACCGTCACGGCCACCGCTCCCGACCCCGACCCCGCACCCCACATGCCGTACGCATCGGCCCCGGACCCCCAACTCGCCCTCACCGACCCCGAGGAGATCGCGGACCTGGCCGCCGAGTGGCTGCTCGGCGTCCACGCGACCGGCCTCGACCAGCATGGCCGCGCCGTCCTCCTGGACGACGGCCGCACGGTCGTCACCGACGGCGTGGTCGTCGCGACCGGAGCATCGGCCCGCCGACTGCCGGGACCGCAGCCCGGGGGCGTCCACACCCTACGTACGCTCGCCGACGCCCGCGCCCTGCGCGCCGACCTGAGCCGTGGCCCCCGCCGGGTCGTAGTGATCGGCGGGGGCTTCATCGGCGCGGAGACCGCGTCGTCCTGCGTCGCACTGGGCCACGACGTCACGGTCGTCGAGGCCGCCCCACTGCCCCTGATTCCCCAACTGGGCCCGGACATGGCCCTGTTCTGCGCCGACCTGCACCGGCAGGGCGGCGCCCGCCTGCTCACCGGTACGGGTGTGGCGGGCCTGCACCGCATGGCCCCGGCGGCCCCGTCTGCCGCATCCACCCTGCCTGCCGCAGCCGACCCTTCCGGCACCGCCGGCCCGGGGAACCCCCGGGCCGGAACGCCCGGCCCCGGCACCTCCGCCCATCCCGACACCTCCGACCACCCCGACACCTCCGGCCACGTCACCGCAGTCGGGCTGTCCGACGGCCGCGTCCTCCCCGCCGACGTGGTCGTCGTCGGCATCGGCGCCGTCCCCAACACCGGCTGGCTCTCCGGCACTTCGCTCGCCGTCGGTGACGGCGTCCTGTGCGACGGCGGCTGCGTCACCTCTCTCCCGCAGGTGGTCGCCGTGGGAGACGTCGCCCGCGTCGGTGGCGTCCGCGCCGAACACTGGACGAGTGCGACGGAGCAACCTCGCGTCGCCGTCCGCAACCTGCTCGCGGCCCGGACCGTGGAGTCCCTCACCGCGCTCCCGTACTTCTGGTCCGACCAGTACGGCTCCCGCATCCAGTTCGCCGGGCACCGCCCAGCCGACGCCACCGTGCGTATCGCGGAGGGCAGCCCGGACGACGGCGGTTTCCTCGCGCTGTACGAACATGCGGGCCGGGTGACGGCCGCGCTGGCGGTCAACCGCCCTCGCCCGTTCATGAGGGCGCGACGGGAGTTGCGAGCCCGACAGACAGCCGCTGCCTGACCCCGGCCCCGACCACCGCCCGCAGTCCCTGACCGTTGTCGCCGACCCGCCGACCCGCCGACCCGCCGACCCGCCGACCCGCCGTGCTCAGGAGTGCGACAGCTGACCCTGCCCGCCCGGGCTGCGTATGCCCTCCTTGGCGCGGGCGGCCACGCGCGCCTGGCGGCGGGCGCGTCGCCGCTCGCGCCGCAGCCTGCGTGCCGTGCTGCTGGGCATCGAGACCACGCCGTTGCGCTGGTTCCACACCTGGCGGGTCACCCAGACGTCGCACACGCCCCACGTCGCCACGACTGTGCTGGCCACGCTGCTCAACACCATGGGGAAGGCCAGCCAGGACTCCGCCATCGTGCAGAAGAACGCCGTCATCGCCTGGATGAGCGTCAAGGACACGATGAGCACGGCCCGCACGGCCGCCTTGCGCACGGGGTCGGGCAGCCGAGGCCGACGCGCGGGCTCGTCGACCCACAGGGGCCGCCGCTCCTCGTACTCGCTCTCGTCCAGCGCCTCGAATCGACCCTGCTGCTCCGACGCCTCCACCTGCTCACCGCCGTCCGCGTGCTCACGGCCGTCCGAACTCCCGGCCCCCGCAGGCCGATCCGAGGCCCCCGGCTCCGCGGGTCGGCCCAAAGCCTTGGCGTCGGTGCGTCGACCCGAGGCCCGCGATTCCCCGCGTCCCTTGGTCGCTCTGGCCTTGCTGTCCCGAGAGCCGCGAATCGTTCTCTCCGCGAGCCGAGTGGCGGAGGCCGTCCCGGATGCCCGCCGTCCCGCCGACTCCTTGTCCGCGTCCACGCTCGCCGCTTCGGCGTTCGTGGACTTCTCGGACGTCCCGTTCGCCGACGTCCGCCGGCGTTCTGTCGTACCCATCAACTCGTCACTCCCCCCGCTGTCCTGCCCCAGCCGCTGTTCTGCCTGTGCCTCGCGGCCGGCCGATCGAGAGCTCTCATGTCCGACTCTCCGCCTTGCTGCCCGTTTTACGCTGCTTTACGCCGTGCCGCTAGGGCTCGGTCGTGCAGCCGTCCGCCGTCGCCACCCTCGTCCGTCCCTCGTGCCCCCGCACCTTCCGGCGCCCGCGCCACCCGGCCCCCGTGCGCACCCGCTCTCGTACTGATCGACGAACGGACGCCGCGGAAGATTCCCGCCTCCGGCGGCAGATCCCCCCGGATGAGAGA
The DNA here is from genome assembly GCF_042677545.1 of Streptomyces sp. NPDC127108. Taxonomy (NCBI): domain Bacteria; kingdom Bacillati; phylum Actinomycetota; class Actinomycetes; order Kitasatosporales; family Streptomycetaceae; genus Streptomyces; species Streptomyces sp. NPDC127108. The sequence goes on from NZ_JBHXTE010000058.1 coordinate 35,854, forward strand.
TCCCCATCCGGTGCGATCGGTTCCACGTTCCGAACAGTTCAGGCCAACTGGGCCTGCTGGTAAGGGCGATGAGGTCGTGTGGCATGCGCCGCAGGCGGGAGACAATCTCCCGCAATGGGCGGACAACTATGGATGCACCTTTCGCGTCACGGCTGAAAAGCGTCCGGACGTGCCTTCGAGTTGCACGTGTCTCAGTAGTAGGCTCGCGCCGTTTGTTGACGCACATGCGTGCCCCAGGCCGAACGCGCGGCTGTGAGGGGCCCGATCTGGGGGAGGCCATGCGCTTTCGCGGGAAGTCAATCCGCCGGAAGATCGTGGCATTGCTGCTCGTGCCGCTCGTGTCCCTCACGGCGATCTGGGGCTTTGCCACCTTCCTTACGGGGCGCGAGGCGAACAAGCTCATCGACACGGCGTACATCCTCGACGACCTGGCAAGACCGCTCCAGGACACCGCCGAAGTGGTGCAGGAGGAGCGGCGCCAGACCCTCGTCTACCTGGCCGACCCCCGTGCGTCGGACGCGCTCGCCGCGCTGCGCCGCAGCCGAGTGGCCACCGACAGGCTCGTCGCCAAGATCGAGTCCAAGGCCCGGAAATCCGACGCCCGCGAGGTCCTCGACGGCCGGTCGGAGGAGCGCCTGAGCGTGGCCCTGGACGGCTTCAAGGGACTCGACTCGCTGCGCCGCACGGTCGAGGAAGGCACGATCAGCCGGGACAAGGCGTTGAAGATGTACACGCGCCTGACCGACCCCTGCTTCGGCTTCCTGATGACGCTCAACGCCCTCGACGACGTGGGCGTCACCGCGGAGGGCCGCGCGCTCGTCGGTGTCGGCCAGGCCCGTGAACTGCTGTCCCGCGAGGACGCGTTGATCGGCTCCGCCCTGGTCGCGGGCACCGTCACCAAGGGCGAGGTCCGCCAGGTCTCCGACCTCGTGGCGCAGCGCGGTGTGCTCCTCGACAACAGCCTCACCCAGCTCCCCGACGACGAGCGGGCCCGCTTCGAGCGCTACTGGAACGGCGCCGAGACGAGCCGACTGCGCGACGCCGAGCAGTCCCTGATGGAATCCGGCGGCGGCACCCCCCGCGCGGTCACGTCCAGCGACTGGGACCGCGAGTCGGACAAGGTCCTCACGAGCCTCGCCGACCGGACCGAGGACGCCGTCGACCGGCTGCGCGACCGCGCCCGCCCCCAGGCCATCAGTGTCATCGTGCAACTGGCCGTCGCCGGTGTGCTCGGCCTGCTCGCCGTGCTCCTGTCCATCTTCCTTTCCGTACGCATCGGCCGCAGCCTCATCCGCGACCTGCGCCGCCTGCGCCTGGAGGCCCACGAGGCGTCCGGTGTGCGCCTGCCCGGCCTGCTGCGCCGTCTCGCGGCGGGCGAGCAGGTCGACGTGGAGACCGAAGCGCCGCGCCTGACCTACGACAAGGACGAGATCGGGCAGGTCGGCCAGGCCCTCAACACCCTGCAGCGCGCCGCGGTCGAGGCCACCGTCAAGCAGGCCGACCTGCGTCGCGGCGTCTCCGAGGTGTTCGTCAACCTCGCGCGCCGCAGCCAGGTCCTGCTGCACAAGCAGCTCACGCTCCTCGACACCATGGAGCGCCGCACGGAGGACACGGACGAGCTGGCCGACCTCTTCCGCCTCGACCACCTCACCACGCGCATGCGGCGGCACGCCGAAGGCCTTGTGATCCTCTCCGGCGCCGCCCCGTCGCGGCAGTGGCGCAAGCCCGTCCAGCTCATGGACGTCGTCCGCGCCGCGGTCGCCGAGGTCGAGGACTACGAACGCATCGAGGTGCGCCGCCTGCCGCGCATCGCCGTCACCGGCCCCGCGGTCGCCGACGTCACGCACCTGCTGGCCGAACTCCTGGAGAACGCCACGGTGTTCTCACCCCCGCACACTGCGGTGCAGGTCCTCGGGGAGCACGTCGCCAACGGCTTCACCCTGGAGATCCACGACCGCGGCCTCGGCATGGCGTCCGAAGCCCTCCTGGACGCCAACCTCCGCCTCGCCGAGACCCCCGAGTTCGAGCTGTCCGACACCGACCGCCTCGGCCTCTTCGTGGTCAGCCGCCTGGCCCAGCGCCAGCGCGTCCGCGTCTCGCTGCAGCCCTCCCCGTACGGCGGCACCACCGCCGTCGTGTTCATACCGGAGTCGCTGCTCACCGACGACGTGCCCGACACCGGAGGCGTCGGCTTCCGCCTGGACCGGCCGCAGCCGCAGAAGGCCGTGGGCGGCACCACGGACGACCGCGACGCCGCCCTCGCCCAGACGCCCGTCGAACTGCCCGGCCTGCCCGCGTCCCTCCTGGACGGACCGGTCGAGCTGGAGGCGCCCGTCGGCATGGCCGGCCTCGACGGCTTCCCGGGCGCCCTGGAGGACGAGGACAGCGAGCGCGGCGGCCTGTTCCGCCCGCGCCGCCGCGTCGGCGAGACCGCCGGGGAACAGCACCAGCAGGCCCGCGAGCCCGACCTCGGGGAACCCGTCCGCGCCGCCGACTCCACCGGCCACGACGCCCTGTACACCGACGACCCCCTGGACGACGAGCCCGCCCCGGGCGGCACCGTGCCCCTGGCGCGCCGCCGCACACCGAAGCTGGTCTCCTCGCACGGCCGCCGCGTGGGCCCGGCCCGCACCCGTGACACGGACGTCGGTCCCGCCCTCACCCGTGACACCGACACCGCGGACCCGGACAGCGACAACGACCGCGCCCGCCGCGACCCCGGCACCGGGTGGCCCGGCCGCGGCCCCGCCCGGGAATCCCGGCCCCTGGGTCAGGCGCCCACCGACACCCGCTCCGACGCCGGCCCCGCGCGCGGGGCTCTCGACAAGCGCGTACGGGACGGGCTCGGCACCCCGCCGCACGCCCCCCGGGACCGCTCGGACTCCTCCGGCGGCGCGGGCGTCGACCTGCCGCGCCGCCCCAGGCCGGACGCGGGCTGGCCCGACCTCACTCCGCCGCGCCCCCTGGGCCCGGACACCCCGGCCGACCCGCAGCCGCTCCTGCCCCGGCGCCGCCCGATCACGGACGCGCCGCGCGCCACCACCCGCACCGAGACAGCGCCCGGTGCGGACCGGGCGGCAAGGACGGACAGAGGACCCATGGACCGGGCCGCAGGCAGCACGGACACGCCGCCCCGGACGGCGGGCAACGATCAGGCCGCGCCCGCGCCCGGCGGGCTGCCCCGCAGGGTCCGGCAGGCGAATCTCGCCCCCCAGCTGAAGGACAGCCCGGACCACCGCACAGAACTGGACTCGACACCGGCGACGGCCGGAGCGGAGGAGCGCGACGCCGACGAGGTACGCAGCCGGATGGCTTCGCTCCAGCGCGGCTGGCAGCGCGGCCGTGAAGAGAACGCCGTGGGCGATGAAGTCCCGGACGGCGAAGCACCAGGAACGACATCTGAGGGGGACGGTCGATGACCGCACCGAAGGCCGACACACGCACCACCGCGACCGGGGGATCGGGAGAGCTGAACTGGCTCCTCGACGACTTGGTGGAGCGCGTCGGCAGCATCCGCAAAGCACTCGTGCTCTCCGGGGACGGCCTGCCCACGGGCGTGTCGAAGAACCTGACGCGCGAGGACAGCGAGCACCTTGCCGCCGTCGCGTCCGGATTCCACAGCCTGGCCAAGGGCGTGGGGCGCCACTTCGACGCGGGCAAGGTCCGCCAGACGGTGGTCGAGCTGGACGACGCCTTCCTCTTCGTCACGGCAGCGGGTGACGGCAGCTGTCTCGCCGTCCTCGCGGACGCCGACTCCGACGTCGGCCTGGTGGCGTACGAGATGACGCTGCTGGTCAAGAGGGTGGGTGTGCACTTGGGTTCGGCGCCGCGCACGGACCTGCCCGCGGGAGGGTAGTGGGAGGGCATGAGCGACGACGACGGTCAGGCCGCTATGCCTCACTGGTTCGACGACGACGCCGGCCCGGTGGTGCGCCCGTATGCCATGACACGGGGCCGCACCACCAGCCCCGCCCAGCACCGCCTCGACCTGATCGCGGTCGTGATCGCGGAGTCGCGCGCCGAGGAGACGGAGGCCGACCAGACGCTGTCCCCGGAGCACGTGGACATCGTCGGCCTCTGCCGCGACACCCCGCAGTCCGTCGCGGAACTCGCGGCGGAACTGGACCTTCCGATCGGCGTGATCCGCGTCCTCATCGGTGATCTGGTGGACGACCAACTGGTGCACGTGACCCGCCCCGTACCCCCCGCCGAGCTGCCGGACGAGAGTATTCTGCGCGACGTGATCAACGGCCTCCGGGCGCTCTGAACAGCGCGAAAGCGGGGATTGAGACGTGACAGGCTGGCAGTTCTGGGTCGACAGGGGCGGTACGTTCACGGACGTCGTCGCGCGCCGCCCGGACGGCGGACTGCTCACCCACAAGCTTCTGTCGGACAACCCCGCGCGCTATGCCGACGCCGCCGTCGCGGGCATCCGGGAGCTCCTCGTCGAGGCGGGCGAGCCGGGCACCGACACCGCGCGCGGAGTCGGCGATGTACGCATCGACGCCGTCCGCATGGGCACCACGGTCGCCACCAACGCCCTCCTGGAGCGCAAGGGCGAGCCCACCGCCCTCGTCATCACCCGGGGCTTCCGCGACGCGCTGCGCATCGCCTTCCAGAACCGCCCTCGGATCTTCGCCCGTGACATCGTTCTCCCCGAAGAGCTCTACGACCGCGTCATCGAGTACGACGAACGGGTCGGCGCCGACGGCGAGGTCCTGCGCGCCCCCGACCTCGACGGCCTCGCCGAAGCCCTGCGGCAGGCCTACGACGACGGCATCCGCGCCGTCGCCGTCGTGTGCGTGCACAGCCATCTGTACCCCGCCCACGAGCAGGCGGCCGGTGACGTCGCGCGCCGCACCGGATTCCCGCAGGTCTCGCTCTCCAGCGAGGTCAGCCCGCTGATGAAGCTCGTCCCGCGCGGTGACACGGCGGTCGTCGACGCCTATCTGTCGCCCGTCCTGCGGCGCTACGTCCAGCACGTCGCCGCCGAACTCCAGGGCGTGCGGCTGATGTTCATGCAGTCCAACGGCGGACTCGCGGACGCCGGACAGTTCCGCGGCAAGGACGCCGTCCTCTCCGGGCCCGCCGGCGGCATCGTGGGGATGGCCCGGATGTCGCGGCTCGCCGGGTTCGACCGGGTCATCGGTTTCGACATGGGCGGCACGTCGACGGACGTGTCGCACTACGCCGGGGAGTACGAGCGGGTCTTCACGACACAGATCGCGGGCGTACGCCTGCGGGCCCCGATGCTCGACATCCACACCGTCGCCGCAGGCGGCGGCTCGGTGCTGCACTTCGACGGCAGCCGCTACCGCGTGGGCCCCGACTCGGCGGGCGCGGACCCAGGTCCCGCGAGCTACCGCGGCGGCGGCCCCCTGACGGTCACCGACGCCAACGTCGCCCTCGGCCGCGTCCAGGCGGCTCACTTCCCGCGGGTGTTCGGCCCCGACGGCGACCAGCCGCTCGACGACGCGCTCGTCCGCCGCAGGTTCGCCGAACTCGCGCGGGAGATCACCGAGCGCACCGGGGACGACCGCACCCCGGAGCAGGTCGCCGAGGGCTATCTCCAGATCGCCGTCGCCAACATCGCCGCCGCCGTCAAGCGCATCTCGGTCCAGAAGGGCCACGACGTCACGCGCTACGCCCTGACGACGTTCGGCGGCGCGGGCGGCCAGCACGCGTGCATGGTGGCCGACTCGCTCGGTATCCGCACCGTCCTCGTACCACCCATGGCGGGCGTCCTGTCCGCGCTCGGCATCGGCCTCGCCGACACCACGGCCATGCGCGAACAGTCCGTGGAAGCGCCCCTGGAAGCCTCCGCGATGCCCCAGGTCCACAAGACGGCCGACGACCTGGAGACCGCCGCCCGCGCGCAGCTCGCCGCCGAGGACGTGCCGGCCGACCGCGTGCACATCACACGCCGGGCCCACCTGCGCTACGACGGCACCGACACCACCCTCACCGTCGAGCTGACCGACCCCGCCGCCATGACCCGCGCCTTCGAAGAACAGCACCGCGCCACCTACTCCTTCACCCTGGACCGCCCTGTCGTCGTCGAAGCCCTCTCCGTGGAGGCCACCGGCCGCACCGAGCCCCCGGCCCTGTCGGTGCTCGGCACCAGCACCGCGCGCGGCACCACGCGCACCGTGCGCCTGCACACGGGCGGCTCCTGGCGCGAAGTGCCCCTGCACCGGCGCGAGGAACTCCCGGCCGGCGAGCGGGTCACCGGACCCGCGATCATCACGGAGGCCAGCGCCACCACGGTCGTCGACGAGGGCTGGGGCGCGGCCATGACCGACGACGGGCACCTGGTCATGGAACGGGTGGCGGCGCCCGCGAGTTCCGACGCCGGAACGGAGGCCGACCCGGTCCTCCTCGAAGTCTTCAACAACCTCTTCATGTCCATCGCCGAGCAGATGGGCGCCCGCCTGGAGTCCACCGCCCAGTCGGTCAACATCAAGGAGCGGCTCGACTTCTCCTGCGCCCTGTTCGACCCGGACGGAAACCTCGTCGCCAACGCGCCGCACATCCCCGTCCACCTCGGCTCCATGGGCACCAGCGTCAAGGAGGTCATCCGCCGCCGGGGCACCGCCATGCGGCCGGGCGACGCCTACGCGGTCAACGACCCGTACCACGGAGGCACACACCTCCCGGACGTCACCGTCATCACCCCCGTCTTCGACACCCCCGGAGAGCGGATCCTCTTCTACGTGGCCTCGCGCGGCCACCACGCGGAGATCGGCGGCATCGCGCCCGGCTCCATGCCCGCGCACAGCCGCACCATCGACGAAGAGGGCATCCTCTTCGACAACTGGCTGCTCGTGGAGGCCGGGCGCTTCCGCGAGACCGAGACCCTGAGCCTGCTGACGGAGACCCGCCACCCCTCCCGCAACCCCGCCACGAACCTCGCCGACCTGCGGGCCCAGATCGCCGCCAACCAGAAGGGCGTCGACGAAGTGGGCCGGATGATCGACGACTTCGGGCTCGACGTCGTCCAGGCCTACATGCGACACGTCCAGGACAACGCCGAGGACTCCGTACGCCGCGTCATCGACACCCTGGAGGAGGGCGAGTTCTCCTACGAGACCGACTCCGGCGCCGTGATCCGGGTGCGCGTCTCCGTAGACCGCGAACAACGAACGGCGACCGTCGACTTCACCGGTACGTCACCCCAGCTGACCACCAACTTCAACGCCCCCTTCGCCGTGGTCAACGCCGCCGTCCTGTACGTCTTCCGCACCCTGGTCGCCGACGACATCCCCCTCAACGACGGCTGTCTGCGGCCGCTGCGCATCATCGTGCCGACGGGGACGTTCCTGTCGCCGGAACCACCCGCGGCCGTCGTCGCGGGCAACGTGGAGACCTCACAGGCGATCACCGGCGCCCTCTACGGAGCGCTGCGCGTCCAGGCCGAGGGCTCCGGCACCATGAACAACGTCACCTTCGGCAACGACCGCCACCAGTACTACGAGACCGTGGCCTCCGGCTCCGGCGCGGGCGACGGCTTCCACGGCGCGTCCGTCGTGCAGACCCACATGACCAACTCCCGGCTCACCGACCCCGAAGTCCTCGAATGGCGGCTGCCCGTCGTCCTGGAGGAGTTCGCGGTGCGCGCGGGCAGCGGCGGCGACGGCCGCTGGCGGGGCGGGAACGGCGCCGTGCGCCGCATCCGCTTCCGCGAGCCCATGACCGTCTCCACGCTGTCCCAGCACCGCGTGGTGCCGCCCTACGGAATGGCGGGCGGCGAGCCCGGCGCGCTCGGCTCGGGCCGTGTAGAGCGCGCCGACGGCAGCGTCGTACGGCTCGACGGCAGCGACTCCGCCGACGCGGGCCCCGGCGACGTACTCGTGATCGAAACTCCCGGGGGCGGCGGGTACGGACCGCCGTCCCACCGACCGCCCGGCGCACCGGCCGCCCCTGAAGCACCTCACCCCAACTGACGCACGCGACACCACTGATGACTGATGCAGGAGAAGAGAGCAATGATCTTCAAGCGTTCTGAGCGCGGTACGGCCCCCGTCGAGCCGGTTACGCTGAAGATCCTGGTCGCGGGCGGTTTCGGCGTCGGCAAGACGACCCTCGTCGGCGCGGTCAGCGAGATCAAGCCGCTGCGCACGGAGGAAGCCCTCAGCGAGGCGGGACGGCCCGTCGACGACACCAACGGCGTCCCGGGCAAGCACACCACCACCGTCGCCATGGACTTCGGCCGGATCACCCTCCGCGAGGACCTGGTCCTGTACCTCTTCGGCACCCCGGGCCAGGACCGCTTCTGGTTCCTGTGGGACGAGCTGGCGACCGGCGCGCTCGGGGCCGTCGTGCTCGCCGACACCCGCCGCCTGGAGGACTGCTTCGCCGCCGTCGACTACTTCGAGCGCCGCTCCATACCCTTCGTCGTCGGCGTCAACTGCTTCGAGGGCGCGACGCGTTACCCGTCCGACGCGGTACGCCACGCCCTGGACCTCGACGAGAGCACTCCCGTGGTGCTGTGCGACGCGCGCGAGAAGGAGTCCGTCAAGGAGGTCCTGATCGACGTGGTCGAGCACGCGATGGCGGTCGGGGCCGCGGCGAGGCAGCCGGTCGCCACCTGACGCGAAGACCGCGCGCGTGGAAGGCCGGGGGGCGATCCACGCGCGCGTGCCTGCCGCGCGTGCCAGGGCCGGGGCGAGGGCATCGGCCGCGCGGCAAGCGCCTCAGCCTTCGCCGTCGTCGTGCCACCCGAAGCTGCGCTCGACCGCCTTGCGCCAGTTGCGGTACTCGCGCTCGCGCTCCGTGTCCGCCATCTGCGGCGTCCACTCGACGTCGCGCTGCCAGTGGGCCTTCAGCTCGTCCAGGTCGTTCCACACGCCCGTCGCGAGCCCTGCGGCGTACGCGGCGCCCAGACACGTCGTCTCGGACACCCGCGGCCGGATCACGGGCACACCGAGCACATCGGCCTGGTGCTGCATCAGCAGATTGTTCTTGGTCATGCCGCCGTCCACCTTCAGGGTGGTGATGCGCACCCCGGAGTCCTGGTACATCGCGTCGACGACCTCGCGGGTCTGCCAGCTCGTCGCCTCCAGGACCGCACGCGCCAGATGGGCCTTGGTGACGTAGCGCGTGAGACCGGTGACGACACCGCGCGCGTCCGAGCGCCAGTACGGCGCGAAGAGGCCGGAGAACGCGGGCACGATGTACGCGCCGCCGTTGTCGTCCACACTCGCGGCCAGGGTCTCGATCTCGTCGGCGCTGCGGATGATGCCGAGCTGGTCGCGGAACCACTGCACCAGCGCCCCGGTGATCGCGATGGAGCCCTCCAGGCAGTACACCGGAGCCTCGGAGCCGATCTTGTACCCCATGGTCGTGAGCAGGCCGCTCTTGGACGGCACGGGCCGGTTGCCCGTGTTGAGCAGCAGGAAGCTGCCCGTCCCGTAAGTGTTCTTGGCCGTCCCGGTGTCGTAGCAGGCCTGCCCGAAGACCGCTGCCTGCTGGTCGCCGAGCGCGGAGGCGACGGGCACGCCCGCGAGCTGCCCGACGGCCGTCCCGTAGCACTCGGCCGACGACCTGATCTCCGGCAGGACGCTCTCGGGGACGTTCATCGCCGACAGGATCGAGGAGTCCCACTGCAGGGTCTGCAGGTTCATCAGCATCGTGCGGCCGGCGTTGGTGACGTCGGTGACGTGCACGCCGCCATCGGTGCCGCCGGTGAGGTTCCAGATGAGCCAGGAGTCGATGGTGCCGAAGGCGATGTCGCCGCGCTCGGCGCGCGCCCGCAGCCCGGGGACGTTGTCGAGCAGCCAGGCCGCCTTCGGCCCGGAGAAGTAGCTCGCCAGCGGCAGACCCGTCCGCTCGCGGAAGCGGTCCTGGCCGTCCGCGCCACCTAGGTCGTTGCAGAGCGCCGACGTCCGGGTGTCCTGCCAGACGATCGCGTTGTGCACCGGCTTGCCCGTGGAGCGGTCCCACAGGACCGTCGTCTCGCGCTGGTTGGTGATGCCGAGCGCGCTCAGCTGGTCCGCGCGCAGCCCGGCCTTGGCGAGGGCGCCCGCGACCACCGCCTGCACCTTGGACCAGATCTCGGTGGCGTCGTGCTCGACCCAGCCGGGTTTGGGAAAGATCTGCCGGTGCTCACGCTGGTCCACGGCGACGATCGCGCCGTCCTGGTTGAAGATGATGCAGCGGCTCGAGGTGGTGCCCTGGTCGATTGCGGCGACGAATTTCTCGGAGCTGTCCGTCATGGCTACCCCTTGGAGGAAGGCTGCTCAGAAGGCTGCGTTGTAGATGAGTCCGGCGAGGAGCCCGCCGATCAGCGGCCCGGCGACCGGAATCCAGGCGTAACTCCAGTCGGACGTGCCCTTGTTGGGGATCGGCAGGAAGTGGTGCACGACGCGCGGGCCGAGGTCACGCGCGGGGTTGATGGCGTAGCCGGTGGGCCCGCCGAGCGAGAGGCCGATGCCGACGACGAGGAACGCGACGATCAGGATCTGGGTGCCGGAGGTGCCGAGGCCCTTGGTGAGCCCGAAGGCGAGGATGGGCAGAACCAGGCCGACGGTCCCGATGATCTCGGTCAGGAGGTTCGCCACCGGGTTCCTGATCTCCGGGATGGTGGAGAAGATGCCGAGGGTCGGCGTGGGGCTGTCCGTGCCCGGCGAGTCCTTCGTCCCGCGGGGCACGTTGGCGTTGAACTGCGCGAGATACACCAGGTACGCGAGGACGGCGCCGAGCATGGCGCCGATCATCTGCCCGGCCAGGTAGATCCAGACCTTGTCCCACTTGTCGGTGTCGACGGCGATGCCGAGGGTGACGGCAGGGTTGAGGTGACCGCCGGACAGCGGCGCGGCGGTGTACGCGCCCGCCATCACGCCGAAGCCCCAGCCGAACGCGATGACGATCCACCCGGAGGCCTTGGCCTTCGAGTGGTTGAGGGTGACGGCGGCGCACACGCCGGCGCCGAAGAGAATCAGGATCGCGGTGCCGATGATCTCACCGACGAAGATGTCCCCATTCGAGTACATGGCGGCTCCTAGGCCTTCGCCCGGGGTGGTGGGCCCCGGTACTCCGTGCAGGGTTCGTTTCCCACGACTACTGCCCGGCCACCGCCCAGCCGCGTCAGCCGAAGGCAGGGGAGTCCCGCGCCCCGCCCGGCTTCGGTGACGAGCGTGCCGTCACAGTCGAATCGCCCATGGGGGATGCCCGTTGAACTGGCTCGTTGCGCGGAGCCATGGAGCGCGCGGGCCCTGAGCGGCGGAGTGCCGAAGAGCGGCGATGCCGACTGACACCGGGAAGTGTTCACCGGTGGTGATGGAGCGTCAAGGTCGCGGACGACACGGGTTAACCGGCGCGACGCCTTCCGAGCGGGAGGCCCCGGAAGCCGCCGTACGGCCTCTCCAGGGGCCCCGCGCGATGCCCGTACAGGTGCCCGCGCGGGCGTCAGCGCACCGCCACCACCGACGAGCCGTGCCCGAACAGGCCCTGGTTCGCGGTGATTCCCACCCGCGCACCCTCGACCTGCCGCGCGCCCGCCAACCCCCGCAACTGCCAGGCAAGCTCGCAGACCTGAGCGATGGCCTGGGCCGGGACGGCCTCTCCGAAGGAGGCGAGTCCGCCGCTGGTGTTCACGGGTATGCGCCCGCCGAGCGTGGTCGCGCCGTCCCGCAGGAGCTTGGCCCCCTCGCCCTCGCCGCACAGCCCCAAGTCCTCGTACCACTGGAGCTCCAGGGCCGTCGACAGGTCGTACACCTCCGCCAGGGAGAGGTCCTCCGGGCCGATCCCCGCTTCCTCGTACGCGGCGTGCGCGACGGACGCGCGGAACGCGCGCTCGGCGGGGCGCACGGCGGCCGCGGAGTCCGTGGCGATGTCCGGCAGATCCAGGACGGTGTTCGGGTACGTGGGCGTGACGGTGGACACCGCCCGGATGCGTACCGGCGCGGCCGTGCCGTGCCGCCGGGCGAACTCCAGGGTGGACAGCACGAGCGCCGCCGCGCCGTCCGAGGTCGCGCAGATGTCCAGCAGCCGCAGCGGATCGGCGACGACGGCGGACCCGGCGACCTCCTCCGGGGTGACGGTCTTGCGGTAGCGCGCGTGGGGGTTGAGTGCCCCCAGGGCTGCGTTCTTCACTTTGACGTGGGCGAAGTCCTCCAGGGTGTCGCCGTGCACGGCCATGCGGCGGCGTGCGTACATCCCGAAGTACGCAGGGTTCGTGGCGCCGAGGACGCGGAAGCGCAGCCAGTCGGGGTCGTCGGGCCGATCGCCCCCGGCGGGCCGGAAGAACCCCTTCGGGGCGGCGTCGGCGCCGACCACGAGAACCACGTCGGCTAGGCCCGCGAGCAGTTGGGCACACGCCGTGCCGATGGCCTGGGCCCCGGAGGCACACGCCGCGTACACGCTCGCCACGCGTGCGCCCTGCCAGCCGAGGGCCTTCGCGAAGGTCGCCCCCGCCACGTACCCGGGATAGCCGCCCCGCACGGTGTCCGCGCCGACGACGGACGTGATGTCCCGCCAGTCGACTCCGGCGTCGGCGAGCGCCGCCCGCGCCGCCACCGTCCCGTACTCGACGAAACCGCGTCCCCATTTGCCCCAGGGGTGCATGCCCACGCCGAGCACCGCCACGTCCCCGGTCATGCCGTCACCCCCACCGGTCGCCAGTTCCACGTCGTCCACGTCGTCGACGGATGCTCGGGGTCCGTGCCGAGCACGCCGGGGACGACCTCCACCTCCATGCCGACCTCCAGGTCGGCGACGGTCACTCCGGGAGTCGCCTGCCCGAGCACCACCATGCGCTCCGCGGCGAGCTCCACAGCGATCAACGTGTAGGGCTCCCAGGGAAGTTCCGGGTCCGAGAGGTACGGCGACGGCGGGCGGTAGCGCCCGTCGGTGTACGACCACACCCGCCCGCGCCGCGACAGCGCCACCTCGGCCAGCTCGCCCCCGGCGCAGCCCGGATTGCGACAGAAGCCGTCCTCGCGCGGGAAGAAGACGGCCGCGCACCCCGCGCACCGCGTGCCGAGCAGCCGGAAGTCCTCCCCCTCCCCGTCGAACCACCGCGCCACCACGGGCGTACGCACTCGCGACATGGCCCCTCCCGCACCCAGGATCTGACGGAACGTCAGAAGTGTGACATGGGCAGCGCCCTGCGCGACACCGGGAAGTCGAAGTAGGTGTCGGGGAACGGCTCGGGCTTGTACGTGAAGTGCCACCACTCTTCGGGGAGGTTGACGAAGCCCGTCTTCGCCAGGGCGCCGCGCAGCCGATCGCGGTTCGCGCGCTGCTTGGCGGTCACGCGAGGGTCGTCGGTGTGCGACAGCGTGTCCATGCAGTCGTACCCGGTGCCCATGTCCACGGAGTTGTCGGGGAATCGCTCACTACGGGGTGCGTAGCAGGGCTTGAGCGGCTCTCCGGGGACGTACGGTCGCGTCGGCTTGGCCGGCAGCCGCACGATCGTGAGGTCGACCGTCGAACCCCTGCTGTGCCCGGACTTCTTGGCGATGTAGCCGTCTTCGAAGAGGCGCGACTTGGCGACCCGGGGGTAGAACTCGGCCTTCATGCGCTCGTCCAGTAGATCCTCGCCCCAGCGCACGAACTGGTCGACCGCCCGCTGCGGCCGGTAGCAGTCGTACACCTTCAGGGAGTAGCCCGCGCGCAGCAGGCCGCGCTGAGCCTTGCGCAGGGCCTTCGCCGCGGGTTCGGTGAGGATGCACATCGGCTTGCGGTAGCCGTCGATGCGGTCGCCCACGAAGTTGTGCGGGGTGGTGTACCGGATCTCCTGGATGATCGTCGGGTCCACGTCGCTCAGCGCGACGAAGCCCTTCGGGGCCTGCGGTTCGGTGGCCGCCTGGGCGGGGGAGGGCACTGTGGCCGCGGCGAGCAGAGCGGCGGCGGCAACGGCGAGTTTCCGCAGTGCTGGGGCGAATGCTGTCATGTACCCGCATCTATCAGGAGGTTGGCACTCCACGGAAGACCGCCGCGTCGAGATCGGATACAGTCCGCCGCGTGTCCCCATCCCCGCACCCCACCGACCCCGCCCCGGACTCCCACTGCTCGAGCTGTGGCGCGCTCTACGGAGACCACGTCACGGGCTGGCCCCGCACCTGCCCGGACTGCGAGACAGTGGCCTACCGGAATCCGCTGCCCGTCGCGATCGCCCTCCAGCCGGTGTACGACACGAAGGGCACCGGCCTCGTCGTCGTGACCCGGTCCATCGCCCCCGCGCGCGGGGGCACCGCCCTGCCCGGCGGCTATGTGGACCACCGGGAGGACTGGCGGCACGCCGTCGTCCGGGAGCTCAAGGAAGAGACCGGCATCAGCGCGGCGAGCCACGACGTGCGCATCGTCGAGGTGCTCAGCTCACCCGACGGACACGTGCTCCTCTTCGGGCTGCTGCCGGAACGCCCCGCGGCCGACCTGCCGCAGTCGTCGCCGACGGACGAGACCGAGGGCTGGGAACTGCTGCACCGGCCCGCCGAACTCGCCTTCCCCCTGCACACGTCGGTGGTGCGGGCATGGTTCGAAGGGCGCTACATCTGAGACCGCGGGCAGCCGCCCGGCCGCAGCTGAAGGGTGCTCCATCACGACCACAGAGGGCGCGACACGAGGCCTCGCCTCAGGCGCCCCGCACCCGCACCGCGTACTCCACGGTGGCCCCAGGCTCGTCGCCCTCCTTCTCGACCACAAGCCGCTCACCGCTCCAGCGCACACCGAAGCGCTGGAGCTCCGGCTCCTCCCACCCGTCACCGGCGTCCGCGATCACCAGGCCGCTGCCGGAACGCCCTTTCGCGGGCGCCCACACCTCCAGCGCGAGCTGCCCGTCCTCCCCGCGGACGGGCAGCACGGCGCCCGCGCGCGCGAGGACCGGTATGCGGGACAGCGGAGCATCGAGCAAGGCCCGCCCCGGGCCCTGGTACGACTTCTCGGTGACCGTGTCGTACCACCGGCCCGGCGGGAGCCGCACGGCCCGCTGAGTGGCCCCTTCCTGCAGCACCGGCGCGACCAGCAGGCAGTCCCCGAGCAGGAACGCGTCCTCGCAGTCCCGCAGTGCCCTGTCCTCCGGGGACCCCCACCACAGGGGACGCGCGTACGGCGCACCGGTGAGCCGCGCCAAGTGCGCGAGCGTCACGAAGTACGGCAGCAGCCGTTCTCGCTCGACGAGAGCCACGCGCGCGTGCTCCAGCACCTCGGGGCCGAACTCCCATGGCTCCCTGCGGCCGGCGTGCAGCGCCGCATGCGTACGGAACAGCGGCAGATACGCCCCGAGTTGGAACCAGCGCAGATACAGCTCCGGTGACGGACTGCCGTCGAAACCGCCGACATCGGGACCCGAGTACGGCACTCCGCACAGACCGAGCCCCAGCACCAGCGCGAGCGAGGCCCGCAACCCCGGCCAGGTGCTGGCCACATCGCCCGACCACGTCCCTCCGTAGCGCTGCATTCCCGCCCACCCCGAACGGGAGAACAGGAACGGCCGCTCACCGGGCCGCAGTTCGCGCATGCCCTCGTAGCCCGCGCGAGCCATGCCCAGGGCGTACACGTTGTGCGCCTCCTGGTGATCGCCACCGCGGCCCTCCAGGGAGTGCCGGGCCGAGCGGGGAAGGGTGGTCTCCCCGAAGGCCGCGAACGACACCGGCTCGTTCATGTCGTGCCAGAACCCCGAGAAGCCCTGATCGAGACGCTCGTCGTAGAGACCGCCCCACCACTTGCGCACCCGCGCGGCCGTGAAGTCCGGGAACACCGCCTCACCGGGCCACACCAAGCCCCGAACGGCACGCCCCGCCGCGTCCCGCACGAACGCGTCCGAGGCCGCCCCGCCGTCGTACACCGCGTTGCCCGGCCCCGCCTTCACCGCGGGATCCACGATCGACACCAGCCGGATCCCGGCGCCGCGCAGCTCACCGGCCAGCTTCGGCAGGGACGGGAAACGCTCCTCGTCGACCGTGAACACCTGATGCGCGTCGAAGTGGTCGATGTCCAAGTGCACGGCGTCCAGAGGCAGTCCGCGCTCCTGGTAGCCCGTGACGATCCGCCGCACCTCCTGCTCGCTGCCGAAGCCCCACCGCGCGTGATGGTGACCGAGCGCCCACGCCGGCGGCACCGCGGGCGCACCGGTGAGCGCCGCCCAGGAGTGCAGCACGCGCGCGGGGGTGCCCACCATGACCCAGCAGCGCAGCGGCCCGCCGTCCATGCGGACCTCGCACGTCCCCGCCCTGTCGTGCCCGGAACCCGCCCCCTCCTCGCCCTCGTGCACGGTCACCGAGCCGTCCCAGGTGTTGTCGTGGAAGACCAGATGGGTTCCCACGTCGGCGACCACCCACTGCACAGGCATCGTGATGTACAGCGGATCGTCCCCGGGCTCGAAGGAACCCCCGGGATCGGTGTTCCACAACCGGTACGTCCCGTTCCGGAGCCGTGGCCCGGCCGCCCTGCCGCCGAGACCGAAGAACCGCGCGTCCGGGGCCACCTCCGACCGCTGCACCCAGCGAGCCGCACCACCGCCCACCGGCTCCCACCAGCGCGGCGGCAGATCGCGCCGCAGCATCACCCCGCCCGGAGTGTGCAGCTCCACCGCGCCGTGCCGCGAGACGACCACCGTCGCCCGCTCCGAGACCACCCGCCAGCCACCCGCCTTGTCGGGCTCGAGCACCGCCCGCGGATCCGCCTCGGGGCTGCCGCCCGCCAAGGCGTAGGACGGGTCGGGCTCGGCCCCGTCCCAGCCCCAGAACACGGCCCCGCCCAACGTGACCCGCACGCGCAGCTCGGAGCGCGCGAACCGCACCACGCCACCGCCGGGACCGGGCTCCACGAGGGTCACGGGACCGGGCGTCCGGGCCCGCTCGGCACCCCGGGGCGGCAGGCCCGTCGCGTCGGTCCGGAGCCGCCGCCACGCCGAGCGCACCATGCGCAACCTCTGGGCCGTGTCGGACAGGCCGACCGCCTTCACCGAACGCACCAGGTCACGACCGTTCATGCTGCTCACCCTGCCATCGAAGGCGCGGCGGGAGTACCGCGTTCAACTGCCGTTCATCCCGAGCGCCGACTAGCGTTACCAACCCTCTCCGTAGACGCACAGTGAGACCCATCGACAACAGGCGACGAAGCGTCCCCCGGGACCCACCATCACGTCTCTCCGGAGAGGCGCACACCACGCCTCTCCGGAGACGTCGTGGTACGCCGCCCCACACGGACACCGACCCCTCTGTGCCTGGACACCCTGGTGCGGAAGTCGATCACGTGGCATCGTCCGTGTCAGCCGTGTCACGCGCACACCCAGCACGTGCGCACGACAGCCGCCCACGACGCGCACAGCCCAGGAGCAGCCCCATGTCCTCAGCGAACCCCTCGCCGCTCTGGCAGCCGGACAAGCAGCGGATCGCCGACGCACAGGTCACGCGCTTCCAGGCATGGGCGGCCGAGCACCACGGAGCGCCCGCCGCAGGGGGATACGAGGCCCTGCACCGCTGGTCCGTCGACGAGCTCGACACCTTCTGGAAAGCCGTCACCGAATGGTTCGACGTGCGCTTCACCACGCCCTACACGCGCGTACTCGGCGACCGCTCCATGCCGGGCGCCGAGTGGTTCCCGGGCGCCACCCTCAACTACGCCGAGCACGCCCTGCGCGCCGGTGAGGATCCCGCGCGCGCCGACACCCCGGCCATCCTGCACGTCGACGAGTCGCACGGCCCGACGCCGCTCACCTGGTCCGAACTGCGCGGCCAAGTGGGCTCCCTGGCCGCGGAGCTGCGTGCCCTCGGGGTGCGCCCCGGAGACCGCGTCAGCGGCTACCTGCCGAACATCCCCGAGGCCGTCGTCGCCCTCCTCGCCACCGCCGCCGTCGGCGCCGTCTGGACCTCCTGCGCGCCCGACTTCGGCGCCCGCAGCGTCCTCGACCGCTTCCAGCAGGTGGAACCGGTCGTGCTCTTCACCGTCGACGGCTACCGCTACGGCGGCAAGGAGCACGACCGCCGCGACACCGTCGCCGAACTGCGCCGCGAACTGCCCACCGTGCGTGCGGTCGTCCACATCCCCCAGCTCGGCACCGCGGCCCCCGAGGGCGCCCTGGAATGGTCGGCGCTCACCTCGGCCGACACGGCCCCCGTCTTCGAAGCCGTGCCGTTCGACCACCCCCTGTGGGTGCTCTACTCCTCCGGCACGACCGGCCTGCCCAAGGCGATCGTCCAGTCCCAGGGCGGCATCCTCGTCGAGCACCTCAAGCAGATCGGCCTGCACTGCGACCTCGGCCCCGACGACCGGTTCTTCTGGTACACGTCCACCGGCTGGATGATGTGGAACTTCCTCGTCTCCGGCCTGCTGACGGGCACCACGATCGTCCTGTACGACGGCAGCCCGGGCTATCCCGACACGGCCGCCCAGTGGCGGGTGGCGGAGCGCACCGGAGCGACGCTCTTCGGGACGTCGGCCGCGTACGTCATGGCCTGCCGCAAGGCCGACGTGCACCCCGCGCGTGACTTCGACCTCTCGCGCGTGCAGTGCGTCGCCACCACCGGCTCACCACTGCCGCCCGACGGATTCCGCTGGCTGCACGACGAGTTCGCCGACGCCTCCGGAGAGGTGTGGATCGCCTCCGTCAGCGGGGGCACCGACGTCTGCTCCTGCTTCGCCGGTGCCGTGCCCACGCTGTCCGTCCACATCGGCGAACTCCAGGCTCCTTGCCTGGGCACCGACCTGCAGGCCTGGGACCCCCAGGGCAAGCCACTCGTCGGCGAGGTCGGCGAGCTCGTCGTCACCAACCCCATGCCGTCCATGCCGATCCACTTCTGGAACGACCCCGACGGCAGCCGCTACCACGACAGCTACTTCGACACCTACCCCGGCGTGTGGCGCCACGGAGACTGGATCAC
This sequence comes from Streptomyces sp. NPDC127108, assembly GCF_042677545.1. Lineage (NCBI taxonomy): Bacteria > Bacillati > Actinomycetota > Actinomycetes > Kitasatosporales > Streptomycetaceae > Streptomyces > Streptomyces sp. NPDC127108. The sequence continues at coordinate 54,678 of NZ_JBHXTE010000058.1, forward strand.
CCTCACGTCACGCGGCTCCGTCGTCATCCACGGCCGCTCCGACTCGACGCTGAACCGTCAGGGCGTACGCATGGGATCGGCCGACATCTACGAAGCCGTCGAACGCCTCCCGGAGATCCGCGAATCCCTCGTCATCGGTGTCGAACAGCCCGACGGCGGCTACTGGATGCCCCTGTTCATCCACCTCGCCCCTGGCGCCACACTCGACGACGACCTGCGCACTCGCATCAAGCGGACCATTCGCTCGCAACTCTCGCCCCGCCACGTCCCGGACGAGATCGTCGAAGTCCCCGGCATCCCGCACACCCTCACGGGCAAGCGCATCGAAGTCCCGGTCAAGCGCCTCCTCCAGGGCACCCCGCTCGACAAGGCCGTCAACGCGGGCTCCGTCGACAACATCGAACTCCTGCACTTCTACGAGCAGCTGGCCCGCGAACGAGGCTGAGCCCCTCACGCCCAGCGGTCACTGTCAGTGCCTCCCGTTACGGTGAGTGAGCATTGATCGACTGACCGCAGGGGGAATCATGGGGCACACCCAGCACGACACGATGCGCCGCGTCCTGCGCCGCGAAGTCGCCGGCACCATCGGCCTGCTTGCCGACGCCGAGGACTTCGCGGCGATGCGCCGCTATCGCAGCTTCACCTTCGACGACCACGTGACATATCTGCAGCAGGTGGAGGCACTGCTCAAGACCCTGTCCGCCCAGGGCAGGCTGACCAGCGTCGCCCTCTTCGACCCGGAGGCGTACGACGAGTTCTGCGCGGAGACGGGCCTCGACCCGGACACCTCCGCGAGCCGCACCCGCTTCACCGCGGAGCTGGCGACCATGGGCCCGACGATGCCGTACGAGGGCCAGGCCCTGGCCGACATCGTCCCCGACCTCGTCGACGAGACCGTCCGACAGAGCACTTGGGAGTACGGGACCATGCTCCTGGCCCGCATCGGCGCGTGCGCGGACTGCGGTGTCGACATCGGACGCGCCGCCTTCGCCAGGGCCTCCGACCTGCTCATGCGCGCCATCAGCAGCGGCGGCGGCCCGGTCGCCCGCCACCTCGTGTGCAGCGTCCCGTCCGAAGGCCAGACCCTCCTCGCCGCCCTGCACGTCGAATGCGACGGCGACGGCAATCCCCAACTGGACGAAACAGAAGCCCTGGAGTTCACCACGGTCCTGGCGGTGGGTATCGCCACTGTCAGCGCGGGCGGCCTGGTGATGCGCACCAACGACGGCACCCGTGACCGAGTCCAGGGCTGGCGCCTGGAGGGCGAGCGGCTGCACGCGCTCACGGCCGCGGAAGTCTTCGACGCCTACTGCACGGACGCGCTCTCCGGCGACCTCATCGCCCCCGAGTCCGGCGTCGACTACTGCGCCGCACCCGACCTGGGCCACGACGAGCCGCAGGACGGGGGACACCACCACTGAACACGGAAGGGGCGCCCCACCCAACATGGGTGGAGCGCCCCTTCCGCAGAACCGGACCTACATGGGACAGCCGCCGAACGGCGATCCCATGAGGGCCGTGCCGACTACTCGCCGGACAGCACCGCCTGCGCCGCCTTGCGAGCCTCTTCGGCGCTGTCCGCGGCACGGGCCGCCGCCGCGGCGCGCTCGCACTGCGCCAGCGTGTACTTGGCCAGCGTCGCCCGGACGTAGGGAATCGACGCCGCACCCATCGACAAGGAGGTGACACCCAGACCGGTCAGCACACAGGCAAGCAGCGGGTCGGACGCGGCCTCGCCACACACGCCGCAGCTCTTGCCCTCGGCCTTCGCCGACTCGGCGGACAGGGCGACCAGGTCGAGCAGCGCGGGCTGCCACGGGTCCTGGAGCCGCGACACCGCACCGACCTGACGGTCGGCGGCGAACGTGTACTGCGCGAGGTCGTTGGTGCCGAGCGAGAGGAACTCGACCTCCTGCAGGATCGAGCGGGCCCGCAGCGCGGCCGACGGAATCTCCACCATGGCGCCGAACTTGGCCCGCAGTCCCGCCTCACGGCACGCGTCGGCGAACGCCTTGGCGTCAGCGCGGTCCGCGACCATCGGAGCCATGACCTCGAGGTAGACGGGGAGCCCCTCCGCGGCCTTGGCCAGCGCGGTGAGCTGAGTCCGCAGCACCTCGGGGTGGTCGAGGAGCGAACGCAGTCCGCGCACACCGAGCGCGGGGTTCGGCTCGTCGGCCGGCGTCAGGAAGTCGAGCGGCTTGTCCGCACCGGCGTCGAGCACCCGCACGACGACACGGCCCTCGGGGAAGGCCTCGAGGACCTGGCGGTAGGCCTCGACCTGCTTCTCCTCGGTCGGCGCCTTGGTGCTGTCGTCGAGGAAGAGGAACTCCGTACGGAACAGACCGACGCCCTCGGCGCCTGCCTCGACCGCCGCGGGCACGTCGGCGGGACCGCCGACGTTCGCGAGGAGCGGCACCTTGTGTCCGTCCGACGTGGCGCCGGGGCCGGTCGACGCGGAGAGTGCGGCCTTGCGCGCGGCAGCGGCGGCCTCCAGCTCGGCATGCTTCTCCGCGCTGGGGTCGACGAAGATCTCACCGGTGCTGCCGTCCACGGCCACGACCGTGCCCTCGGCGAGCTCACCGGCACCGGGCAGCGCGACGACGGCGGGCACTCCGAGCGCCCGCGCCAGGATCGCGCTGTGGCTGGTCGGCCCGCCCTCTTCGGTGACGAAGCCGAGCACGAGCGCCGGGTCGAGCAGCGCGGTGTCCGCGGGCGCGAGGTCACGGGCGATGAGCACGTACGGCTCGTCGCTGTCCGGCACGCCCGGCATGGGGACGCCGAGCAGCCGCGCGACGATGCGGTTCCGCACGTCGTCGAGGTCCGCGACACGACCGGCCATGTACTCGCCCGCGCCCGCGAGGAGCTCGCGGTAGTGGGAGAACGCGTCGTAGATGCCGCGCTCGGCCGTGCTGCCGACGGCGACGCGTCGGTCCACGTCGGCCATGAGCTCCGGGTCCTGAGCGATCATCGCCTGGGCTTCGAGGACCGCCTGGGCCTCACCGCCTGCCAGGTTGCCGCGCGCCATCAGGTCGGCGGCCACAGCCTCGACGGCCTTGCGGGCGCGCCCCTGTTCGCGCTCCGCGTCCTCCGCCGGGATCTGCTTGGCCGGCGGCTCGAGAACCGCCGTGCCCATGTGCCGAACCTCGCCGATCGCCACCCCGTGGCTCACGCCGACGCCTCGCAGCGTTGTCTCCATTTCACCCGTCTCCGCTAGTGCGACGGGCCCAGCCGCCGCGGTGGTTGTCCTACCTGCCGTCGGTCACCGACGGCGCCGACGTCACTTCCAGCTGAAGAGAGCGTCGCCGGCCTTCACGTCGCCGGCCTCGACGAGGTCGCCCAGAGACTCACTCGTCGCCTCGAGCGCCACGATGGGGCAGATGGGGGACTTGCCGGCGGCCTCGACGGCGGCCGGGTCCCAGCGCACCACGGTCTGACCGCGCTGCACCGTGTCCCCCTTGTTGACGAGGAGCTCGAAGCCCTCGCCGTTGAGCTGAACGGTGTCGATGCCCAGGTGTGTCAGAACACCATGGCCCTGGTCGTCCACGACGACGAAGGCGTGCGGGTGAAGAGATACGACGATGCCGTCAACGGGCGCGACGGCCTCGGAGGGCTCGCGAACCGGGTCGATCGCAGTGCCGGGGCCGACCATCGCGCCTGAGAAGACGGGGTCGGGGACCGCGGCGAGTCCGATGGCGCGTCCAGCAAGAGGGGACGAAACGCTGGTCATGGCAGGCCTCCCAGGGGGTGGAGAATCGTTACCGCCGTCACTACCTGTCCTGGACGACGCACTGTTCGAAGGGTAAGTCATAGGAAGTCCCGGTTCCGCATGAGAGGTCCCGGTTGGCAGGCGTACAAGCACTGCACAAACGATTTGCGCCGACCCGAACGCCGTTGTAGAGTCGGACTCCTGCCCAGCGCCGAACGACGCACTCAGCGTCGAGGCCAGGCAGTAACTATCGAGTCGGATCCTATCTTGGGGTTTGGTTCTGCATGCCCACAGAGCATCGTGGTCAGAGAGCCGAAAACGACCTGATAGAGTTTGGAAACACCGAAGGGAAGCGCCCGGAGGAAAGCCCCAGAGAATGTTCTGCGGGTGAGTACAAAGGAAGCGTCCGTTCCTTGAGAACTCAACAGCGTGCCAAAAGTCAACGCCAGATATGTTGATACCCCGTCTACTGGACATCAT
>NZ_JBHXTE010000059.1:0-57000 GCF_042677545.1 Streptomyces sp. NPDC127108
TCCCCCTACAACCGCACACCCCCCGGCCGCGCGACGGCGGCGGTGCGCGGGGCAGGCCCCCGTAACGCCGCGTGCGGTGGGCCCCGCGGTGGGGCGGCACCCACCCCTCGGGGGACGGTGAAGGCCGTGGCCTACTGCACGGCCGTCATCTTCTCCTCGAAGCCCGGGTTCTTCTTCAACCAGGCGTCGACGGCCTTGGGCTCGTTGTTCTTGCCCGCCTTGTTGATCTCGTTCTCCAGGGAGCCCAGCTGCCCCTCGCTCATCTTGAAGTTCTTGAGCCACTTCGTGAGCTGCGGGTACTGCTCGGGGAAGTCCTTGCTGGAGAGCGTGCGGATCGTGTTGCCCTTGCCGAAGCCGCCCTTGGGGTCCTTCAGCTTGGTGAGGTCGTACTCGCTGTACGCCCAGTGCGGCGACCAGAGCAGGACCGCTACCGGCTCCTTCTTGGCGTACGCGGACTTCAGCTCGGAGAGCATCGCGGGGGTCGAGCCCGCGGCGATCTCGTACTCGTCCTCGAGGCCGTACCCCGGCAGGACCTTGTCCTTGAGCGCCTGCATCACGCCGGTGCCCGGCTCGATGCCGATGATCTTGCCGTTGAACTTGCCGCCCTTGCCCTTGAGGTCCTCCAGGGACTTCACGTCCTTGACGTAGGACGGGACGGCGACCTCCAGGGACGTCGGGCTGTACCAGGAGCCGAGGTCCTTGAGGTTGGCCTTGTTCTTGTCCCAGTACTGCTTCTGGGCCGTCGGCAGCCAGGCGTCGAGGTTGAGGTCGAGGTCGCCCTGCGCGAGACCGGTGTAGGCGGGGCCCACGTCGGCCGGGGTCAGCTCCATCTTGTAGCCGCGCTTCTCCAGGACGCGCTTCCACAGCTGGGTGACGGCGATGTTCTCGTCCCAGGCGAAGTACGCGGCCTTCAGCGGACGCTTGTTCTCGTCACCGCCGGAGTTCTTCGGCAGGGGCGCCATCTTGTCGAGGACGCCCGGGTTCTTCTTCAGCCAGGTGCGGACGGCTTCCTGCTGCTTGCCCTTGCCCGCCTTGTTGATCTCGGCCTCAAGGCTGGTGAGCTGCTTCTCGCTCATCTTGAAGTCCTTGAGCCACTTGCCGACCTGCGGGTTCTCCTTCGAGAAGCCCTTGCGCGCCAGCGTGTGCACCCCGTCGCCCTTGCCCCAGGCACCCTTCGGGTCCTTGAGCTTCTTCAGCTTGAAGTCGCTGTACGCCCAGTGCGGCGACCACAGGGTGGTGACGATCGGCTCCTTCTTGGCGTACGCCGACTTCAGCTCGGCGAGCATCGCGGGCGTCGAGCCGTCGACGACCTTGTACTCCTTCTTGAGGCCGTACGCGTCGAGCACCTTGTCCTTGAGCAGACCCATCATTCCGGCGCTGGTCTCGATGCCGGTGATCTTGCCGTCGAACGTGCCGCCCTTGCCCTTGAGGTCCTCGAGGGAGTTGATGTCCTTCATGTACGCGGGCACGGTCAGCTCAAGGGACGTGGGGCCGAACCAGGAGCCCAGGTCCTCCAGGTCCTTGCCGTACTTCTTCCAGTACGAGGCGTGCGTCGTCGGCAGCCAGGAGTCGGTCTGGAAGTCGATGTCGCCCTGCGCCAGGGAGGTGTACAGCGGACCGGCCTCCAGCTGGCTGGTGCTCACCTTGAAGCCGCGCTGCTCCAGCGCCTCCTTCCAGAGGAAGGTGGAGGCGATGCCCTCGTCCCAGGGGATGTAGCCGATCTTGACTTCCTTGCCCTGGCCGACGTTCTCGGAGTCGGCCACGGATTCGGAGTCGCTGTCGCCGAAGATGCCCATGCCGCCCGCGACGAGCGCGAGGGCGACGACGCCAGCCATCGCGACGACCGGCCGGGGGCGGTAGTTCCACACGTTCAGGCCCTGCGCGGCGCGCAGCTTGGCGAGCGCGCGGCGGCCCAGCGGGGAGACCTGGCCGCCCAGGCCGCTGGTGACGCGGTCCAGGTAGATGGCGAGGATCACGATGGAGATGCCCGCCTCCGCGCCGAGGCCGACGTCGAGCTGGCCGATGGCGGCGTTGACGTCGGCGCCGAGACCCGGGGTGCCGACCATGCCGGTCAGGGCCGCCATGGAGAGGCCGAGCATGATGACCTGGTTGACACCGGCCATGATCGTCGGCAGGGCGAGCGGGAGCTGGACCCGGAAGAGGGTGTTGCGGGGCGTGGTGCCGAACGCGTCGGCCGCCTCGACCAGCTCCTTGTCGACCTGGCGGATGCCCAGCTCCGTCATGCGCACGCCGGGGGCGAGCGCGAAGACGATCGTGGCGACGATGCCCGCGGGGGCGCCCATCCGGAAGAACAGCAGCGCCGGGATGAGGTAGATCATCGCGGGCAGCGTCTGCATCAGGTCGAGGACCGGCCTGACGATGCCGCTGACCGTCTTGGAGCGCGCCGCCCAGATGCCCACGGGCACGGCTATGACCAGCGCCACGAAGGTCGAGACGAGCACCAGGGACAGCGTCATCATCGCGTTGTCCCACAACTCCAGGGACACGATGAACGCGAAGCCGGCGAAGGCGAGCACACCGCCGAGCAGGCCGCGCAGCCAGAAGGCGATGACGGCGAGGATGCCCGCCATCAGGAGCGGCTCGGGCCCGGAGAGGACGTCGTAGACGCCGTCCCACATGTTCTGGAAGAGCGTCTTGATGAAGTCGAACAGCCAGTCCATGTGGGTTCTGGACCATTCGACCGCGTCATTGACCCAGTCGCCGAAGGGAATCCTAGGCACCGCTGCTCACCTTGCCCACGTTCTTGCCGCCGTTGTCCTTGGCCTGCTCCACGGGGACGACCACGTCCTGCGGCTCCGCCGGCGCGGGCTCCCCGAGCACGGCGAGCAGCCGCGCCCGCGGCACGACGCCGACGAGCTTGCCGTCGGCGTCGGTCACGGCGACCGCCACGCCGCTGGTGGAGCAGGGCGTGAACAGCTCGATGATCGGGGTGTCCTCGGTGACCGTCGCGGGGGCGTCGGCCCGGACGAAGTCCTTGTCGGGGTCGGCCATGATGGCGCCCGCGGTCAGCACCCGGGAGCGGTCGACGTCCTGCGTGAACGAGGCGACGTAGTCGTTGGCCGGGGTGACGAGGATGTCCTCGGACGTGCCGATCTGGACGATGCGGCCGTCGCGCATGACGGCGATCTGATCGCCGAGGCGCATGGCCTCGTTCAGATCGTGGGTGATGAAGACGATGGTCTTCTTCAGGCGCTTCTGCAGCTCCAGGAGCTGGTCCTGCATGTCGCGGCGGATCAGCGGGTCGAGCGCGCTGAACGACTCGTCCATGAGCAGCAGGTCGGCGTCCGTGGCGAGCGCGCGGGCCAGGCCCACGCGCTGCTGCATGCCGCCGGACAGCTCGTCGGGCCAGGACTTCTCCCAGCCCTTGAGCCCGGCGAGCTCGAGCGCCTCCAGGGCCCGCTTCTCGCGCTCGGCACGCGGCACGCCCTGCACTTCGAGGCCGTACGCGGCGTTCTCGAGGACGCTGCGGTGCGGGAACAGGGCGAAGTGCTGGAAGACCATGCTGATCTTCTTGGAGCGCACCTCGCGCAGTTCGCGCGCGCTGAGCTTGGTCAGGTCCTGCCCGTCGAAGAGCACCTGCCCGGCCGTCGGCTCCGAAAGTCCGTTGAGCATGCGCAGCAACGTGGACTTGCCGGAACCGGAGAGACCCATGACGACGAAGATCTGGCCCGGTTCGACGGTGAAGGACGCGTCGATCACCGCGGCGGTGGTTCCCTTCGCGCGCAGCTCTTCACGGTCGGTTCCGTGGCGGAGTTTCTCCACCGCGTCATCGGGTCGTCTGCCGAACACCTTGTACAGGTGCTCGGCTTGCAGCCTGGACACATACACCTCTCGGGTTGAACCAAGACGGCCCGCCTCCCCCGCCGGCGGGCCGTGGAGCGACGCGGGTCTGCCCGCTTGCCCGTCAAGAAGTTGAAAACTCGACCGGGTTCGCTCCGCGTGCGCGCCTTCCCACGCTTACAGGAGCCAAACGCAAGAGTGTCTCAGGTCACATTCGCGACTGTTCTTCGACCGCTCCTGTCAGTGCGGTGCGGCATGATGCGCTCGTGACTCAAGCAACGCGGCGGCTGATGCTGCTCGACACGGCGTCCTTGTACTTCCGGGCCTACTTCGGGGTCCCCGAGTCCGTGCGGGCCCCGGACGGCACTCCGGTGAACGCGGTGCGCGGCCTGCTCGACTTCATCACCCGCCTCGTCCAGGACCACCACCCCGACGACCTGGTCGCCTGCATGGACGCCGACTGGCGCCCGCACTGGCGGGTGGAGCTCATCCCCTCGTACAAGGCGCACCGCGTGGCCGAGGAGGCCCCGGCGGGCACCCCGGACCCGGACGCCGAGGAGATCCCCGACACCCTCTCCCCCCAGGTCCCCGTCATCGAGGACGTCCTGGACGCCCTCGGCATCGCCCGCGTGGGCGTGGCGGCATACGAGGCCGACGACGTGATCGGCACGTACGCGGCGCGGGCCACGGGCCCGGTCGACATCATCACCGGCGACCGCGACCTGTACCAGCTCGTGGACGACGCCCGCGGCATCCGCGTCCTCTACCCCTTGAAGGGAGTGGGCACCCTTCAGGTGACCGACGAGGCGTGGCTGCGCGAGAAGTACGGCGTGGACGGCTCCGGCTATGTGGATCTCGCCCTGCTGCGCGGCGACCCGAGCGACGGGCTTCCCGGGGTGCCCGGCATCGGCGAGAAGACCGCGGCCAAGCTGCTCGACGCCTTCGGCGACCTGGCCGGGATCATGGCGGCGGTCGACGACCCCCGGTCCAAGCTCACGCCGTCGCAGCGCAAGCGCCTGGACGAGTCCCGCGCCTATGTGGCGGTGGCCCCGAAGGTGGTCCGGGTCGCGAGCGACGTGCCGCTGCCGGACGTCGACCTGGCGCTGCCGCGCGAGCCGCGCGATCCGGCCGCCCTGGAGGAGCTGGCGGCCCGCTGGGGGCTCGGCGGGGCCGTGCACCGGCTCCTGTCGGTGCTGCCGCGGTGACCTTTCCCCATGCCCCGGACGGAATGCTAAGTTAGGCTTACCTAACCAATAGCGTTTCAGGGGAAGGCCGACCGCCATGGCAGAGCGACCCGCACGCAGGACTCCCAAGCCCCACATCGCGCAGGTCGTGCGCGCCGAGCAGCTGACGCCACACATGCGGCGCGTGGTCGTCGGCGGCGAGGGTCTTGCGGAGTTCACGGCCGGGGACTGCACGGACCACTACGTGAAACTGCTCTTCGCGCCCGACGGCGTGACGTACCCCGAGCCCTTCGACATCCAGCGGATCCGCGAGGAACTGCCGCGCGAGCAGTGGCCGGTGACCCGTACGTACACGGTGCGCTGGTGGGACCCCAAGGCCCGCGAGCTCGCCCTCGACTTCGTCATCCACGGCGACGAGGGCCTCGCCGGGCCGTGGGCGCGGAGCGTCCAGCCGGGCGAGACGGTCCGCATGCTCGGCCCCGGCGGCGGCTACGCCCCGGACCCCACCGCCGACTGGCATCTGATCGCCGGTGACGAGAGCGCCCTGCCCGCCATCGCCGCCGCCCTGGAGTCCCTGCCCGAGGGCGCCGACGTGCGCGCGTTCGTGGAGGTCGAGGGCCCCGAGGAGGAGCAGCAGATCGACACGCACGCCGAGGTCGTCTGGCTACACCGGGGCGGTCGCCCCGTCGGCCAGGCCCTGGTCGAGGCGGTCCGCGCGCTCGACTTCCCCGCCGGTGACGTGCAGGCCTTCGTGCACGGCGAGGCGGGCTTCGTGAAGGAGCTGCGCCGCGTCCTGCGCGTCGACCACCAGGTCCCGCGCGAGCGCCTCTCCGTCTCCGGCTACTGGCGCCTCGGCCACAACGAGGACGGCTGGCAGGCGTCGAAGCCGGAGTGGAACGCGCAGGTGGAGGCGGAGCAGGAGCAGACGGCGGCGTAGGAACCGCGCCGGCACGCGGTTCCGGTGCGCGGTGCCGCCCGTAGGCGGTGCCGTCGCGCGACGCCGGAGGAGGGCGGTCACCTCGAGCGGGGGTGGCCGCCCTTCCGCGCGTACTCCGGCCGGGGGCAACCGCCCGCGGACACGCGCCCACGTCGGGGGCAACCGCCCGAAGGTGCGCACCCCGGTCGGGGGGAACTGCCCGCAGACACGCGCCCCGTCGGGGACAGCCGCCCCCCTCAGACACGCACCCCCGTCACGGACAGCCCTCCCCAGACACGCACCCCGCTCCGGGACACCCCACCCGCACGTGCCCGGCCCGCCGGACGCGCTCCCGTCACCCAGCCGCCGCCTCCGCCCCGTCCCCCCTGATCCGCGCGTGCAGATGCATGTCGTGCCAGCCGTCCTCATGCAGCACCGCGCTCCGCTTCGTGCCCTCCGGTGCGAAGCCGGTCTTGAGGGCCACGCGGCACGACGCCTCGTTGGCCGTGGCGTGGGTGAGTTCCAGGCGGTGCAGGCCGACCACGTTCAGCGCCCAGTCGGCGAGGGCGGTCACCGCGCGGGGCGCGACGCCGCGGCCGCGGGCACGGGGCAGCGTCCAATAGGCCATCTCCGCCTGGCCGTCGGAGAAGATGATCTCCCGCAGGGCGACCCGGCCCGCCACCTCGTCGGTGGCCGAGTCCACGACCGCCCAGGTGGCGGTGCGCTCCTCCGCCCAGTCCGCCCGCCAGCCCACGATCCACTCGCGGGCCTCGTCCTCGGAGTCGGCCACGCGCGCGTGCCACCGCTGCAGCACCGGGTCCTGGAACGCCTCGTACACGGCGGGCGCGTCCGCGGGCGCCCAGGGGCGCAGCAGCAGTCCGCCGACGGCGGGAAGGGTCGGTTGTGCCTGGCCCGCGAAGGTGCCGGCCTCCACCACGTTCGGGATCTTGTAGGGCATGCCGTCATCGTGCAGCGCGGCCGCCGCACAGGACAGCGATTTTCGGCGCCGGGCGCGCGACCGCCCCGCCGTCACCGCGCCACGTACGCTTGCCCGGTGTGACCCGCAGACGCCGCACTCCGCCCGCTCCCCTGCCGCAGCGCGACGGCGTCGACCCCGTGCGGGTGCGGCTGCCGGACGGCGTGGCGTGGACGACCGTACGGGACCATCTCGTCGACCGGCTCTCGGCGCCGCCCGGCGTGATCGACGCGATGCTGAGCGAAGGCCGGGTCGTCGGCGCCGACGGCGGCCCTGTGGCACCGGACGCGCCGTACGCCCCGGGCGTGTACCTGTGGTTCCACCGGGATCTGCCCGACGAGCCGCGCGTGCCCGACGCCATCGACGTCGTGTACCGCGACGAGCACATCGTCGTCGCCGACAAGCCGCACTTCCTCGCCACCATGCCGCGCGGCAGCCACATCGCGGAGACCGCCCTCGCCCGGCTGCGCGCACAGCTCGACGTCCCGGCGCTCGGCGCCGCCCACCGCCTGGACCGGCTCACCGCGGGGCTGCTCCTGTTCACGGTGCGCCCCGAGGAACGCGGCGCCTACCAGACCCTGTTCAGCGACCGCCGGGTGCACAAGGAGTACGAGGCCGTGGCCGCGTACGACCCGGAGGTGCCCCTGCCCCGCACCGTGCGCAGCCACATCGTCAAGGAGCGGGGCGTCCTCGCGGCCTACGAGGTCCCGGACGCGGAGCCGAACAGCGAGAGCCGTGTCGAACTCGTCGAGCACGACGGCCGCCTGGGGCGCTACCGGCTGCTCCCGCACACCGGCCGCACCCACCAGCTCCGCGTCCACATGAACGCCCTCGGCCTGCCCATCCTGGGCGACCCGCTCTACCCCGAGGTGCGCCCGCCGGTGGCGCCGGACGACTTCCGGCGCCCCCTGCAACTCCTCGCCCGGGTCCTGGAGTTCACCGACCCCGTGACGGGCGCGGCACACCGCTTCGAGAGCGGGCGCTCCCTGGGCGCCTGGTCCGCGTACGACGTGTGGGCCGGGCGGGCGCAGGACCTGCCGCGGGCTCAGTAACCCCGCCACCACTCCAGGAAGCGGCGCCACGCGCCCTTGCGCCGGACCGGCGCGGCCGAGGGCTCCGGGGCCGGGGCCGCGGGAGCGACCGGCTGCGGCAGGGCGGCCGGTGCCTCGGCCGGTCGGGGCGCCGGGGACGTCACCTCCCAGTTCTTGCGCGGCGTCGGCACATGGGACATCGGCCGGGCCTTGACGTCCTGCGGCGGCCGCTTCTCGAACTGCACCGGCAGCGACACCAGATGCCGCGACAGGATCGACGAGCGCCAGCTCAACTCCCGCTCGTCCACGGAGAGTTCCACGTCGGGCAGCCGCATGAGCAGCGCGTCCACGCCGGTGTCGGCAATGGCGCGCCCGATGTCCTGGCCGGGGCACTCGTGCACCCCGCTGCCGAAGGCGAGGTGGGAGCGGTTGCCCTGCATGTTCGCGGACAGGTCGGGGCGGACGACGGGGTCGACGTTCCCGGGCGCGATCCCGAGCATCAGTCCGTCGCCCGCCTTGATCTCCTGCCCGCCGAGCTGGGTGTCCTGCTTGGCGAAGTAGCCGACCATGGCACTGAACGGCGGCTCGTCCCACAGCGACTGCTCGACCGCCTCGGGCACGGTCATCTGGCCGCCGCTGAGCTGGGCGCGGAAGCGCGGGTCGGTGAGCACCATCCGCAGCACGTTCGCGATGAGGTTCGCCGTGGCCTCGTACGCGGCGATCAGGACCAGGCGCAGGTGCGCGGCGACCTCGTCGTCGGTGAGCTGCTCGGGCTGGGCGATCAGGGCGCTGGTGAAGTCCTCCTCGGGCTGGGCGCGGCGGCGCTCCGTGTGCCGGGTGAGGGCCTCCATCACGTACGCGTTGCTCTCGATGGCGGTCGCGGTGCCCTTGATCATGTCGCGGGCGGCCTGGACCATGCGCTCGCTGTAGTCCTCGGGCATGCCGAGGACGTGCAGCATCACCATCATCGGCAGGTGCTCGGCGAACTGGCCGACCAGGTCGGCCTCGCCGGTCTCGCAGATGTCGTTGAGGAGCTGGTTGCTGTAGCGGTTGATGTGACGGCGGATGCCGCGGTGGTCGAGGCCCGCCATGGCGCCGTTGACCGCGCCGCGCAGCCGCTGGTGCTCGGCGCCCTCGGCGAAGGTGCACATCGGCTGCCAGGTGAAGACGGGCGCGAGCGGGTTGTCGGGGCCCGCCGTGCCGTCCTTGACCGCGGTCCAGATGCGGGAGTCGCGGGTGTACTGGGACGGCGTGCGGACCATGTGCAGGTTCTCGCTGTGGCCGAGCACCGCCCAGAGGCGGACGTCGTTGTGGATCAGCGCCGGGGCCACCGCGCCGTGTTCGGCGCGCAGCTTCTCGTAGACGCCCGCGAGGTCCTGGTCCGCCTCGGGGCCGTACAGGCGGCGCAGTCCGTCGCGGCCGAAGCCGGAGGACTGGTGGGCGGGGCAACCGGGGGGCGGGGCGGCGGCGGGATCGATGCCGGGGCTCGATGCGGAGGACGGGGAGGACGGGGAGGATGGGGAGTGCCGGGAAGGGGTCGTCACGGTGGTGGCTCCGGGGTCGTGAAGGTTCCGGGAGGGGATGGGGTCCGGGGTGGTAGGGGCCCGGGGTGGTGCGGGGTCCGGGTGTGCGGGTTGCGGTGGTGGGCTCAGGCCCTGGCCACGGCGAGGGAGTGCAGATAGCGCATGAGCGTCATCAGGGTGTCCCTGCTGGAGACCCGGTGCCGGGCGTCGCAGTGCACGATCGGCACGCCCTGCTCCAGGTCGAGCGCTCTGCGCAGGGCGTCCATCGGGTGCCGCGGCGCGTCCGGGAAGTCGTTGACGGCGATGATGAAGGGCACGCCCTTCTCCTCCAGGCGTCCGATCACGTCGAAGCTGACCTGCAGGCGGCGGGTGTCGATCAGGACGACGGCGCCGAGCGCACCCTCGAAGAGGCCGTTCCACAGGAACCAGAACCGCTCCTGGCCCGGGGTGCCGAACAGATAGAGCACCAGCTCTTCGGAGATGCTGATCCGGCCGAAGTCCATCGCGACGGTCGTGGCGGTCTTGGTCTCGGAGCCGTAGTTGTCGTCGACGCCGATGCCGGCCTGCGTCATGGTCTCTTCGGTGGTCAGCGGACGGATCTCGCTGACCGAGCCCACCATCGTCGTCTTGCCGACTCCGAACCCGCCCACGATGACGACCTTCACGGCGGCCGTGGCCGTGGCGGGCAGGACGTCCTGCGCGCGGGGGCCGGTGATCGCGCCGGAGGTGAGCGTGTCAGAGCTTTTGAAGTCCATGCATCACCGCTTCGAGAAGGGAACGGTCGGGGAGCGCGGAGCGCACGATGGGCGCGCGCGCCAGCACTAAGTCCGCCGCGAGCATGTCCGTCAGGACCACGGTCACCACGCTGAACGGCAGGGCCATGTAGGCCGACAGCTCCGCGACGGACAGCGGCGTCCGGCACAGCCGCACCACGGCGGACTGTTCGGGCTGTGCCGTCGGGGAGGGATCGCCTTTGGCGACGATCAGCGTGACCAGGTCGAGCGGTGCCCGTTCGGAGTCCTCGCCGGTGAGGATGTAGAGCCGCTCGGGGTTCTCGGGGCTGCGGCGTTCACGTCGGACTGGCACCTCCGCCTGGAAGCGGGCATCGGGTTCATCGCCTTGCGGGGGGTGTAGCGGATGAGTCATACGGCCTGCCCGTCTCGCCGCGGCGGGCTCGTGAGGTGTGCGCCGATGCGCACGACCAGGTCCCGCATGCGGTTGCCGATGAGTCCGGCGTCGACGGTCTCCTCGGCGAGCACGGCGAGGTAGGCCCCGGCGCCCGCGGCCATCATGTAGAAGTAGCCGCCGTTGACCTCGATGATGACCATCCGCATCTTGCCGTCGCTCTCCGGGATCTCGGTGGCCACGGCGGCGGCGAGGCTCTGCAGCCCCGCGCAGGCGGCCGCGAGTCGGTCGGCGCCGTCCGGGTCGCCGCCGTGGCGCGCGATGCGCAGCCCGTCGGCGGAGAGCACCACGATCTGCCGGGTGCCGTGGACGCCGTCGGCGAGTTCCTTGAGCATCCAGTCGAAGTTGGCCCGCTGCTGGATCACTTCCAGCCCCCCTCATCGGCGTTGTCGGTGCTGCCGTGGTCGTTCTGGTCGCGGACCTGTCGCTGGGCCGCCGGGTCGCCGGGGCGGTCGCCCGCGGTCGGGTCCTCGCCGTTGACGCCCTTCATGAAGGCCTCGATCCACAGACCGGGTTCCTTCTCTTCCTTCGGGCCGGGCGGCGGAGGTGGCGGTGGGGCGGCTGCCATGGCCGCCTCGGCCCGGCGCTGGACCTCGGCCTCCTGCGCGTAGCGTTCGCTGAGCGACATCTTGACGCGACTCCTGCGCTGCGGAAGGCCGTTGGCCGTCCACTCGGTGACTTCGGGGATCTCGTCCTCCATGGACGCCGTGAGCGGCATGGAGGGGCGCGGCACCGTGGTGACCTTGCGCGGCTTCTTGCGGCGGATGTCGCGGGCCTCTTCGATGATCGTGCCGTCGGCGTTCACGCGCGGCACGGCGGAGGCGCCGATGCCGTGCGCGAGCCCCGGCGCGGCCCCGGCGGTGATCATCTCGCGCGGCACGATGAGGACGGCGCGCACGCCGCCGTACGCGGACTGCCGCAGCGACACCTGAAGGTTGTACATCTGCGAGAGCCGGCCGACGACGGCCATGCCGAGGCGGGGCGTCTCACCGAGGTCGTTGAGGTCCATGCCCTGCTGGGCCTTCTCCAGCATCCGCTCGGCCCGCAAGCGGGCCTCCTCGCTGAGGCTGACACCGCCGTCCTCGATCTCCACGGCGATGCCCGTCTGCACCTCGACCGCGGTGACGTGCACCCGGGTCTGCGGCGGCGAGTAGCGCGTGGCGTTGTCGAGGAGTTCGGCGCAGGCGTGGATCAGCGGCTCCACCTTGGTGCCGTGGATGGCGACCTTGGCGATGGAGTGCAGGTCGACACGCTGGTACTCCAGGATCCGGGACATGGCGCCGCGCAACACGCTGAACAGCGGTACGGGCTTGGGCCACTGGCGTCCGGGGCGGGCGCCGCCGAGCACCGTGATCGAGTCGGCGAGGCGGCCGATGAGGGCCGTGCCGTGGTCGATGCGCAGCAGGTCGTCGAAGACCTCCGGGTTGCGGCCGTGGAACTCCTCCATGTCGCGCAGTTCCGCGGCCTGCTGGTGGACGATGGACTGCACGCGGCGCGCGATGTTGACGAAGGCCCGCTGGGAGTTCTCCCGCATGGCCTCCTCGCGGTCGAGGATGTCCAGGATGGAGCGCAGCAGGATGCGCTGGGCCTGCGGCAGCCGGCAGTTGGTCTCGTCGCCGTCGATGACGTGCCGGATAACCTCGGAGGGCGCCTCGCCCTGCCGGACCCGGTAGAGGGTCTCCGGCAGCAGGTCGCGGCCGAGGCGGATGGTGTCCTCGTCGTGGGTCTCGATGCGGCGCTGGAGGTGGGCGGTCTGCTTCGCGTGGCTCCGGTGCAGGTCCCGGATGACGCGGCCGCGTCGGGCGGCCTCGGCGCCGACGGCGACGACCACGAGCGTGGCGATGGCGCCGCAGAAGCCGACCGCGATCCGGGCCGGTTCGGGCACCGCGGCGACGGCGGCTCCCGTCGCCGCCGCCATGACCATGGCGGGCAGCAACAGCACGCGTGCGTAAGGGACTTCTCGGCCACCGGGAGGCGATTGAACACTCACCATGTATGCCCTCTGAACACTCGTCTTGGGGGAGGAAGTTGGGGAACGGTACGGGGGTGACACTGGTAACGCATGTGATGCATGTGATCGGTGTGGGGGTATAGGGGGGTGTGGGGTTTTCGCGTCTTCCGCCGGGTTCGGCCCCGCGCGGGAAAACGAACTTTCGAATATCTGGGAACAAGCGCGCGAATCCATCGCAACTCGTTCAACTCGCCGCGCTTCGGGCGAGCTTAGTCCGCTCGCATCACGCTGGAGTCATATTCGGCAACCCTCTGCGAGCGCCCGCCGAGGGGCATACACTCAGCTCCATTTGCACGTATGGCGACCGGAGCGCTGCGTGCAGTGACGATCCGGGGGCGCGCACGGCGCGCGGACACCGGCGCGGGCATGAAGAAGGCCCCCACCGGTTTCACCCGGACGCTGTTGGTAAATCCGCGAGGGCCTTCGTGACTACGGCCTGTACGACCCCGTTGGGGTTGTGCAGGGCGTAGTCGTGTTCAGGGGTGGGTTCGTGTCGTTGCGTGGGGTGGGGCTGGCGGAGATCCCGGAGGAGACGGCGCGGGTGGCACGCGCGGTGTTCCCGAAGGGGTGTCTGGCGATGCGGGTGCGGGACACGCTCGGACCGGTTTTTGCCGATGCCCAGTTCGACGAACTGTTCCCGGTCCGGGGGCGTCCGGCGGTGTCGCCGGCCAGGCTGGCGCTGGTGTCGGTATTGCAGTTCGCGGAAGGACTGACCGACCGGCAGGCCGCGCACGCGGTCCGCTCGCGTCTGGACTGGAAGTACGCCCTGTCGCTGGAGCTGACCGATACCGGGTTCGACTTCTCCGTGCTCAGCGAGTTCCGTGGCCGACTGGTCGACGGCGACGCCGGCCGGGAAGTGTTCGACGCGGTGCTGAGGGCGGCCGGTGAGGCGGGCCTGGTCAAGCCGGGCAAGCGGCAGCGAACCGACGCCACCCATGTGCTGGCCGCGACCAGGGACCTGAACCGGCTGGAGTTCGTGGTCGAGACCCTGCGTGCGGCACTGAACCAGCTCGCCGAGGAAGCCGGGGACTGGCTGGTGAGAGTGGCGGCGCCGGAGTGGTTCGACCGCTACTCCGCCCGGCCCGAGGACAGCCGTTTCCCCTCCCGATGGGCCGCCCGCGTCGAGCACGGCGATCAGTGCGGGGCCGACGGCATCGTGGTGCTGGAGGCCCTCCGGTCCCCTGCTGCCCCGCCCGGCCTGCGGAGCTTGCCCGCAGTGGAGTTCCTGCGGCAGACGTGGGTGCAGCAGTTCCACCACGTCAACGGCGCCGTGCGCTGGCGTGAGCCGAAGAACCTTCCGCCCGGCCTGATCCGCTTACGGACCCCGCACGAGCCCGAGGCCAGGACCGGATCGAAGCGGGATCTGGGCTGGTCCGGCTACAAGGTCCACCTCAGCGAGACCTGCGAGCCCGACGCCCCCCACCTGATCACCCATATCCACACCACACCAGCGCCGGTCAACGACGTGGTCGTCCTGGAGGACATCCACACCGCGCTGGCCGAGCGTGGCCTGCTGCCGGACGAACACCTGGTGGACGCCGGATACGTCGATGCCGAACAGATCCACCACGCCCGGCGTGATCACAGCATGGAGCTGGTCGGACCGGTCAAAGCCACCAGCGTGAAGGGGCAGGTGAGCGGTGACTTCTTCGACAACACCCACTTCACCGTTGACTGGGACCAGCGACAGGCCGTCTGTCCCGGCGGCCAGTCCAGTGTTTCGTGGCGAGAAGCCCAGAGCCACCGGGACACCCCGGTCACCCGCGTCCGCTTCGCCGCCCGGCACTGCGGCCCCTGCAAACTGCGGACCTCATGCACCGACGCGCAGACCGGCCGCAATCTGACGCTGCGGCCGCAAGCCGAGCACGACATCCTTCAGCAAGCCCGGATCGAACAGGACAGCGATCGGTGGCGCCACCGCTACGGACACCGTGCTGGCGTCGAGGGCACCATCTCCCAAGGCGTCCAGGCTTTCGGCCTGCGCAGATCCCGCTACCGCGGACTCGCCAAGACCCGACTGCAACACCACTTCACCGGCGCTGCGATCAACCTCGCCCGCCTCGACGCCTGGCTCACCGGCAGACCACTCGCCCGCACCCGCGTCTCACCCTTCGCAGCACTCCGCCCCGCCGGATCAGATCCAGCGGGGCGGAATTAACCAACAGCGTCCGGTTTCACCCGGCAGGGGCCGCCCCAGAGCTGATGTGCGTCAGCCGGTGTACGTCAGCCGACGGAGCTGTACGCCACCACACCGCGCAGCAGCTGCTCCACCGCCTTGCGCGCGTTCTTCCCGACCGTGCTGTCCTCGCGCGGCGCCGCCGCCGAGATCTGCCCGAGCACGTCGATGACCTGCTTGCACCAGCGCACGAAGTCACCGGCCGGCATCTCCGCCTCGCGCAGCACCTCGTCGAGGCCCTTGCCGCTCGCCCACATGTACGCCGCCCAGGCGAAGCCGAGGTCGGGCTCGCGCTGCCCCACGCCCTCGGCTTGGCTGATCTTGAACTCCTCCTCCAGGGCGTCGAGCCGACCCCAGATGCGCACCATCTCGCCGAGCGCCGCCTTGGCCCCGCCCGAGGGCAGCTTGGGCGCGAGCGCGTCGTCGCCGACCCGGGCCTCGTACACCAACGCCGAGACGCACGCGGCCAGTTCGGCCGGGCCGAGGCCCTCCCAGACCCGGGCGCGCAGGCACTCGCTGGCCAGCAGGTCCAGCTCGCCGTACAACCGGGCGAGGCGCTTGCCGTGTTCGGTGACCTCGTCGCCGCGCAGATAGTCCAGCTCGGTGAGCAGGGCGACGATGCGGTCGAAGGTGCGGGCGATGGTGTTGGTCCGGCCCTCGATGCGCCGCTCCAGCTGCTGGGTGTCGCGCCGCAGGCGGTAGTACCGCTCGGCCCAGCGGGCGTGGTCCTCGCGCTCGTCGCAGCCGTGGCACGGGTGCGCGCGCAGCTCGGCGCGCAGCCGGGAGATCTCGCGGTCGTCGGCGGCGGCCGCGCGGCCCTTGCGATGGCGCTCGGGCACCAGGTGCCCGGCCTTGGTGCGCAGCGCGGAGGCGAGGTCGCGGCGCGACTGCGGGGAGCGCGCGTTGAACGACTTCGGGATGCGCATCCGCTCCACGGCCTCGACGGGCACCGGGAAGTCCATCGACGCGAGCCGCTTGACCTGCCGCTCGGCGGTGAGCACCAGCGGGCGCGGCCCGTCCTGGTGCTCGAAGCCGCGGTGTCCGTTGGCCCGGCCCGCGGGCAGCCCCGGGTCGAGCACGAGCGCGAGGCCCGCGTACTTCCCGGTCGGCACATGGATCACATCGCCCGGCTTGAGCTTCTCCAGGGCGGCAGCGGCGGCGGCCCGGCGCTGGTTGGCGCCCTGCTTGGCCAGTTCGTTCTCGCGGTCCTTCAGCTCGCGGCGCAGCCGCGCGTACTCCTCGAAGTCGCCGAGGTGGCAGGTCATCGAGGCGTGATAGCCCTCAAGACCCTCCTCGTTCTTCTGCACCTGCCGGGAGATCCCGACGACCGACTTGTCGGCCTGGAACTGCGCGAAGGACGTCTCGAGCAGCTCGCGCGAGCGGTGCCGCCCGAACTGCTCGACCAGGTTCACCGCCATGTTGTACGACGGCTTGAAGCTGGAGCGCAGCGGGTACGTGCGGGTGCCCGCGAGGCCCGCCAGGTGCTCGGGGCTCATGGCGCGCTGCCACAGCACGACCGCGTGGCCCTCGACGTCGATGCCTCGGCGGCCCGCGCGGCCGGTCAGCTGGGTGTACTCGCCCGGGGTGATGTCGGCGTGCTGTTCGCCGTTCCACTTCACGAGCTTTTCCAGGACCACGCTGCGCGCGGGCATGTTGATGCCGAGCGCGAGGGTCTCGGTGGCGAACACGGCCTTCACCAGGCCGCGTACGAACAGCTCCTCCACGACCTCCTTGAAGGTCGGCAGCATGCCCGCGTGATGGGCGGCGATGCCGCGCTCCAGGCCCTCCAGCCATTCGTAGTACCCGAGGACGTGCAGGTCCTCGTTCGGGATGGACTCGGTGCGCTCCTCGACGAGTTCGCGCACCCGCAGGCGCGCCTCGTCGTCGTTCAGGCGCAGGCCCGCGTAGAGGCACTGCTGCACGGCGGCCTCGCAGCCGGCGCGGCTGAAGATGAAGGTGATGGCGGGGAGCAGACCCTCGGCGTCCAGGCGCTCGATGACCTCGGGACGGGCCGGTGTCCAGATCCGCGACCGCGATCGACGCTCCCGCTCGCGGTCGGCCTCGCGGATCATCTTGCCCTTGCGGCGATCACGCGGGTTGTACGACCGGCTGGCCTCCAGGCGGGCCATCCGGGTCAGGTCCGGGTTGACCGCCTTGCGCTGGCCCTCGCCCTCCTCGAAGAGGTCGTACATCCGGCGGCCCGCGAGCACGTGCTGGAACAGCGGCACGGGGCGGTGCTCGGAGACGATCACTTCGGTGTCACCGCGGACCGTGTCGAGCCAGTCCCCGAACTCCTCCGCGTTCGAGACGGTGGCCGAGAGCGACACCAGCGTGACCGACTCCGGGAGGTGAATGATCACTTCCTCCCAGACGGCGCCGCGGAAACGGTCGGAGAGGTAGTGCACCTCGTCCATCACCACATGGCCGAGGCCGCGCAGCGACTGGGAGCCCGCGTACAGCATGTTCCGCAGGACTTCGGTGGTCATCACGACCACCGGCGCCTCGGAGTTGACGCTGTTGTCGCCCGTGAGCAGGCCGACCTGGTCCGCGCCGTACCGCTTGGCGAGGTCCGCGTACTTCTGGTTGGAGAGCGCCTTGATCGGTGTGGTGTAGAAACACTTCTTGCCGTGCTGGAGGGCGAGGTGCACGGCGAACTCGCCGACGATCGTCTTGCCGGAGCCCGTGGGGGCGGCCACGAGCACGCCCTTTCCGGCTTCGAGCGCCTGGCACGCCTCGATCTGGAAGGGGTCGAGGCCGAATTCGTACATCTCGCGGAAGGACGCGAGTGCGGTGGCCTGCTCGGCGGCACGCTGACGCGCCGCCGCATACCGCTCGGCCGGTGAGAGGTCCTCTGTCATCGTGCTTTCGAGCCTACCGGCCACCACTGACAACGGACGATCATTATCGGGACCGGGGCGAATCCGCAGGTGGCAGGCGTACGGCGAGCGGGGCGCCGACGCCCGGGCGGGCTCACGGCCCGAGGACGCGCACCGCCCCCGGCACACAGGTGGCGGTCAGCGGCAGCTCCCCGAGGCGTTCCCCGTCCGCGTACCCCGTGGTGCCCGCCGCCTCGATCCGCACCGTGGCGGCCCGGTGCACGGTGACCTTCGGGTGGTCCAGATGCGTGCCCTTGTAGACCCGCGGAAACACCTTCAGGAGCGTGCTGCGGCTGCAGTCGCCGACGATGGTGACGTCGAAGAGTCCGTCGCTCATGTCGGCCCCGGCACAGATCCGCATGCCACCGCCGTACGACGTGCCGTTGCCGATCGCCACCAGGGTCGCGTCGACCTCGTGGACGGCTCCGTCGTCCAGCGTGACGCGGTACGGGACCGGCTTGAACGCGGCCAGTTCGGCGAGCACCGCGAGGTCGTACTTGAACCGTCCGGTGGGCCAGCGCATGCGGTTGCCGCGGTCGTTGACCCGCGAGTCGAACCCGGAGGCGAGCACCGTCCCGAACCAGGTCGCGCCGACCCGTCCGAGGTCGACGTCCCGGATCCGCTCCTCCTTCAGGGCCGTGGCGACGAGGGCGCCCGCCGCGGCGGGTTCCCGCACGGGCAGGCCAAGAGCGCGCGCGAAGTCGTTGCCAGTTCCCACGGCGATCACCCCGAGCGGGGTGCGGGTCCCGGCGACGGCCTGGAGGGCGAGGCTGGCCATGCCGTCGCCACCGACGGCTATCAGGGCACCGGTGCCTCCGTCGACGGCGGTCCTGGCCCGGCGCAGCGCGTCCCCGGCGTCCTCGCCGATGACGGTCCGTACGGAGAATCCGGCGGCGCGCAGGGCGGCGGCGGCCGGCTGCGCGGCGTGCGCGCCCCGGCCGCGGCCCGCGGTGGGATTGACGAAGAGGGTGATCTCGCTGGTCACGGGCGGACCTTACAAGGCGGTCCGCCGCGACAACCAGTCGTCCGTGCTGTCAGGGCTCGCAGAAGCCCTCAGCGCCGTCAGAGCCGTCAGGTGACGTCGTCGTAGCCGTTGTACCGGGACGCGCGGCCCTCGGAGCCGCTGCTGTCGGTCTGCTCCGGGAGCGCCTTGGCGGCGTGGGCGGGCTCGTTCCCGTTGATGGGTTCGGGGGTGAGGTCGAGGTCGGAGGCCTCGTCGTCGTCGAGCTCGGCGTCCGGGTCGGCGCGTCGGCGGCGTTTGTCGTTCAGGACGGAGAAGCCGACGGCGAGGAAGTACAGGACCACGATGGGGCCGGCGAGCGCGAGCATGCCGACGGGGTCGGTCGTGGGGGTCGCCACCGCGCCGAAGACGAAGACGCCCATGACGACACCGCGCCACCAGCCGAGCATGCGGCGCCCGGTGACCATCCCGGTCATGTTGAGCATGACGAGGAGCAGCGGCAGCTCGAAGGAGGCGCCGAAGACCAGGACCATCCTGACGCTGAAGTCGAGGATCTTGTCCATCGGCAGGATGTTCTCGGAGCCCTCGGGCGTGATGCCGAGGAGTACCCGGATGCTGACGGGCATGATCACGTACGCGAGCCAGGCGCCGCCGAAGAACAGCGGCACGGCCGCGGACACGAAGGCGTAGGTGTACTTGCGCTCGCTCTTGTGCAGTCCGGGCGCGACGAAGGCCCAGAGCTGATAGAGCCAGATCGGGCTGGCTCCGATGATGCCCGCCATGAGGGACACCTTCACCGTCGTGGTGAAGGGCGAGAGGAGGTCCGTGTACGCGACGGTGGCGCACTCACCGCCGGTCGTCGACATGCCCTCCTTGCAGCGGGGCACGGGGTCGGCGAGGAACTCCATGAGTTGCTCGCTGTAGAACGCGGCGACGATCGCGACGATCGTGATCGCCAGCATCCCCTTCGCGAGCCGGTTGCGGAGCTCGCGCAGATGGTCCGCGAGGGGCATCCGCCCCTCGGGGTCCCTCTCCTTCTTGCGGGCAGACTTGAGCAACCCACGTCCTCATCTCGTGCGGCAGGCCGGCGGTGGCAGCCGGCCTTGGATCAGCGCTGCGTCGTGTGGTCGGTCGGCTCGGCGACCGGACGGGAGCTGGTCACGTCGCCGGGGGCCGCCTGGATGGTGCGGGGCTGCTGCGGGGCGCTCTGGTCGGCGGCGGGCGCGGGCGGGTCGGCCGGGGCCTTCTCGTCCTGCTTGCCGTCCGACTTCATGGCCTTGGCCTCGCTCTTGAGGATGCGCGCCGACTTGCCGAGGGACCGGGCCATGTCCGGGAGCTTCTTCGCACCGAAGAGCAGGACCAGGATGACGAGGATCAGGATGATCTCGGTGGGGCCGAGCCTACCCATAGCTGTCTACCTTCTTCACCGAGGCGTCAGATTTCGGGACCGGGTGTCGGACAGTCGTCCGACCACCGGGCTTGGCAGCGATCGTAACCCCCTGGAGTAAACGCAGGGCAATCCCCGTGCATACTCCCAGTTGCGGCCCGCGCCTCACATTTCGGGCCACTTCAGCAGCGTACCTGCCGGGTATGGGGAGTCGACAGGCCGCACCACGCCCCGCACCGACGACCGGCCGGAGCGGGCGCTCAGCGGAGGTCCCGGCCCGCGTGGGCGACGTCGGTCGCGGCCTTCTCGAGATCCTCGGCGGCGCGGTTGATCCGCCGCGTGGTCTCGGACACCTGGCGGCCGAGCCGCTGCGCCTCGATGAAGACCTTGATCGCGAACACACTCAGGACGGCGAGGCCGCAGAACCCCGCGCCCACCGCCAGCATCGCCCAGAACATGTGCCGAGCCTAGACGGTCGAGTGCAGCCGCAGCGTCCGCACCCCGCCCCCGGTGAGCAGTTCGACGATGCGCTCCCCGGCGGGCTTGCGCACGGCGGTGCCGCACTCGGGGCAGGTGAAGGAGTAGAAGGTCGTACGGCGGCTGGCGCCGATGGCCAACCGCAGGGCCCCCGCGGACAGTTCGAAGCGGGCACGGCAGTCCGGGCAGGCGGCCTTGAAGAGAACCGCGGCCACCGACTGGGGCGAAAGGGGCATCAGTGACATACTGCGCAACTCTCCTCGGTTCCGTTCTCCAGCCTGCGCACGGTCACGCTCCCGCGACGTCGGCCCCGCCCGGGCGCTCGCCATCGCGCTCCCCCACGTGACCCACGGCCTCCTCTTCATAGGCGGCGAGTGCCTCCTGGGCCGCGCGGCGGGCGCTGTCCGTCAGGTCCTGCGGCGAGACGATGCGGCCGTCACGGCCGAGGCGCAGGGCGAGACGGCGCAGCGAGGCGGGGTCGGGGGTGCGCAGGGTGATGCGCAGGCCGCCGTCGGGCAGCTCCTCGGCGCTGTCGTGCGGGTAGTACTCGGCGACCCAGCGGCCGCCGGGGCCCACCTCGACCACGACCTCGGGGTCCTCGGCGGCGGGCTGCACCAGGCCCGCGGAGAGGTCCCGCAGCTCGACCTCGGGCGGGGCGGACGGCTCGTCCAGGATCTTGATCTCGGCGACCCGGTCGAGCCGGAAGGTGCGGCGCGCCTCGGAGCGGCGGCACCACGCCTCCACATAGGTGTGGCCGACGCTGACGAGCCGGATCGGGTCGATCTCGCGCTCGCTGAGCTGGTCGCGGGCCGGGGAGTAGTAGCGGATCCAGAGTCTGCGCCGCTCGGAGATGGCGCGGTCCACGTCGGCGAAGACGCCGCCCTCGGACTCGAAGGTGACCGAGAGCCGCGAGCTGGCCCCGGCCGCCTCGCCCGCGGCCTCCTCCAGCTTCGCCGTGGCGCGCAGCAGCGCGAGCCGGTCGCCCTCGCGAAGGCCCGGCAGCGTGGCGACCGCGCGCGCGGCCACGAGCAGCGCCGTGGCCTCGTCGGCGGCGAGGCGCAGCGGCTCGGCCGTGTCCGCGCCGAGGGCGCCCGGGTTGCGCCACCAGATGCGGTCGCCGTCGGTGTCGATGTCGAGCAGGTCCCCGCCGCGGAAGCTGGTGCCGCACAGCGGCAGCACGTCCAGGTCGGAGATCAGCTCGTCGGGGGTGATGCCGAAGGCGCGGGCGACGTCGGCGACGCGGGCGCCGGGGCGTTCGCGCAGATAGGTCACCAGGGACAGCATCCGCCTGGTCTGGTCGATGGCGTTCGCGGCCATAGCTCGCTTTCGTTCCCCTCAGCCCTTGGCCACGGCGCGCAGCCGGTCCACGACGTCCGCCCGCAGCTCGGCGGGTTCGAGGACCACCACGTCGGGCCCGAACTCCACCAGCCAGGCGTCGAGCCCGTGCCCGTACGGAATCTCCAACTCGTCCCAGCCCTCGCCGAGTTCCCGGGCGGCGACGGCCTTGGCGCGCAGCGGGTAGCCGGCGCCCTTGCGCAGCCGGATCAGCGCGGTGCCGTCCGCCCGCTCCCCCGCCCAGCTCGCCACGGTCTCCCGCACGGTCACCACGTCGGGCACCTCGGCGCGGAACTTCCCGGCGCGTGAGCGGACCTTGCCGGTGATGCGGGAGAGCCGGAACACGCGCTCGGCCTCCCGGTCGCGGTCCCAGCCCGCCAGATACCAGTGGCCGCGCCAGCACTCCAGGGCCCAGGGCTCCACCTGGCGCTGCTCGGGGCGCGCGGCGGTGGCCTTGCGGTAGTCGAACACGACGGGGCGCCGGTCGCGGCAGGCGAGCATCAGCGGCTCGAAGGCCGCCTCGTGCACGGGGATGTGCGGCTCCAGTGCGCCGTGCGACTCATAGGGGTCCACGTCCTCGGGCAGGCCCGCGGCGCGCAGCTTCTGCAGGGCGCCGCTCGCCGCGCCCGCGAGCCGGGCCTGCTGCCAGACCTTCGCGGCGAGGCCGAGGGCGGCGGCCTCCTCGGCGTCGAGCGTGATGGGAGGCAGCCGGTTGCTGTCGCGGCGGGCGAGATAGCCGACCTCGCCGTCCAGGTTCTCCACCGTCTCGATGACCAGGCCGAGTTCGCGGAGGTCGTCCTTGTCTCGCTCGAACATGCGGTTGAAGGAGTCCTCGGACCCGGCGGAAGGACCGGAGAGCGCGCTCCTGCCCGGCCCGAAGGGCGCACCGGGCCCCGGCCCGAAGGCCTCGACGTAGGCCTCGATGGACTCCCGCAGCTCACGCTTGCTGAGCGGACGCCTCGTCCCGAGCAGACACAGCGCCAGATTCATCAGCCGCTCGGCCTTGGCAATGGCCATCGACGCCCTTTCTCTCTCCCGGTCGACGACCGTACCGCCCCGGGGTGTGGTGGCAAAAGCCGAGGGCCCTTGCCATGGTTGGCAGGGCCCTCGGCGGACACTTCCGGTCGGACGTGGATCCGACCTGGATCCGACCTGGATCGGACCTGGATCGGACCTGGATCGAACGCGGACACGTCCGGGAGTGACTCAGGGGTGGCTCAGACCGCGACCAGGTCGCAGACGAAGATCAGCGTCTCGCCCGGGGCGATGCGGCCGCCGCCGGCGCCGCGGTCGCCGTAGGCCAGGTGCGCCGGGATGGTCAGCTCGCGCCGGCCGCCGACCTTCATGCCCTGCACGCCCTGGTCCCAGCCGGCGATGACCTGTCCGGCGCCGAGCTGGAACTCCAGCGGGTTGCCGCGGTTCCAGGAGGCGTCGAACTCCTCACCGGTGGAGAAGGCCACGCCCACGTAGTGGACCTTGACGAAGTCGCCCGCCTTGGCGACGGCGCCGTCCCCCTCCCAGAGGTCCTTGATCTGCAGCTCGGTGGGGGGCTCACCGACGGGGAAGTCGACCTCGGGCTTGTCGATGCTCACGAAAAACTCCTGCTCATGTGCGTTATGG
Organism: Streptomyces sp. NPDC127108; assembly: GCF_042677545.1. NCBI lineage: Bacteria > Bacillati > Actinomycetota > Actinomycetes > Kitasatosporales > Streptomycetaceae > Streptomyces > Streptomyces sp. NPDC127108. The sequence continues at coordinate 23,460 of NZ_JBHXTE010000059.1, forward strand.
GCAACCGGGACAGTCTGCCATCCGTCCCGGGGGTGATCACATCTTGGCGAGGATGTCCACGGAGAAGACCAGCGTGGAGTCCTTCTTGATGGAGCTGCCCTGCGGCGGCTTGTCGCCGTAGCCCTCCTTCGGCGGCACGACCACCAGGACGCGGCTGCCGACCTTCTTGCCCTTCAGGCCCTCACGCCAGCCGGGGATGACCTGCGCAAGGGAGAACTGCGCGAGCTGACCGCTCTTGTAGGAGGAGTCGAACTGCTTGCCGTCCGCCCACAGCACGCCCTTGTACTGGCAGAGGAGCGTGTCGCTCTCCTTGACCTCGTCGCCGTCGCCCTCGATGACGTAGGCCGACGCGACCTTCTTCGGGGCGTCCGTCTTCGGAACGTCGATGGAGGGCGCCTTGCCGTCGGTGTTCGTCCCGATCTTCGGCAGGTCCTTGTTGTCCTGGGCCACTTCCTTGCCCTTGGCGGAGCTCTTGGTGCTGAACGTGTTCACGATGTCGACGACGAACACCAGGGTGTCGGTGCCCTTGATGCCCGCCTGCTTGTTGCCCTGCTTGCCGTACCCCAGCTCCGGGGGGATGGCGAGCTCGACGCGGCTGTCGATCTTCTTGCCGACCAGGGCCTGGTCCCAGCCCGGGATGACCTGGCCGACGCCGATCGGGAAGATCGTCGGGGCCTTGCGGTCGTAGGAGTTGTCGAAGACCTTGGCCGTGTCCCAGATCTGGCCCAGGTAGTGAGCCTGGAGATAGTCGCCCTTGGCGACCGTGGCGCCCTTGCCCGCGATGAGGGTCTTCACCGCGAGGTCGGTCGACGGCTTGCCGGAGCCCTTGGCGACCGTGGGCTTCTCGCCGAACTTCGTGCCCTTGGTCACGGCGGGCACGGGACCGTCGACGATCTTCGCCTTCGGCGGCGTGGAATTCGACGGGGACGGGCTGTCCTTGGACTTGGCCTTGTCGGACTTGTCGTCGTCGCCGCATCCGGCCAGGGTCAGCAGGCCGGCCGGAACGGCCAGGAGAAGTGAGCGTCGGCGCACGGTGGGGGCCTCGTATCAATCGATCTTGTGGGTTGGCGTGCGCGCAACTCTACGCAGTGAGAAGGGCGCCGTACGAGGAACGTACGGCGCCCCGCGTTGCGTTCCCACAACACCCTGGCGTCTCGTGGGCCATGATCCGGCCATCCGCCGACCGCGATCCCGTCACCCGGCGGCCGGGCCCGGTCACATTCCGGCGATCAGCTTCTCCACCCGGTCGTCGACGGAACGGAACGGGTCCTTGCACAACACGGTGCGCTGTGCCTGGTCGTTGAGCTTGAGGTGCACCCAGTCCACCGTGAAGTCCCTGCGCTGCTCCTGGGCACGGCGGATGAAGTCGCCGCGCAGCCGCGCCCGGGTGGTCTGCGGCGGCACCGACTTGCCCTCGAAGATCTTCAAGTCGTTGCAGATCCGGGCGGCTTGGCCCTTCTTCTCCAGGAGGTAGTACAGGCCCCGGCGACGGTGGATGTCGTGGTAGGCGAGGTCTATCTGAGCGACCCTCGGGTGCGACATCGTCATGTTGTTCTTGGCGCGGTACCGCTCGATGAGCTGGTACTTCATCACCCAGTCGATCTCGGTGGAGATGCGGTCCAGGTCCTCGCTCTCGATCGAGTCGAGCGTGCGGCCCCAGAGCTCGAGGACCTGCTCGACCGTGCCGGTGCGGATGCCGCGGCGCTCGACGAAGTCGACCGCCTTCTCGTAGTACTCGCGCTGCACCTCGAGGGCGGAGGCCTCCCGGCCGCTGGCCAGGCGGACCTTGCGGCGGCCCGTGATGTCGTGACTGACCTCGCGGATGGCCCGGATCGGGTTCTCCAGCGTCAGATCCCGCATCACCGTGCCCGCTTCGATCATCCGCAGTACGAGGTCGGTCGCGCCGACCTTCAGCAGCATGGTCGTCTCGGACATGTTCGAGTCGCCGACGATCACATGCAGTCGGCGGTAGCGCTCGGCGTCCGCGTGCGGTTCGTCACGCGTATTGATGATCGGCCGCGAGCGTGTCGTCGCCGACGACACGCCCTCCCAGATGTGCTCCGCGCGCTGGCTCACGCAGTACACCGCGCCGCGCGGGGTCTGCAGCACCTTGCCCGCGCCGCAGAGCAACTGCCGGGTGACGAGGAACGGAATCAGGATGTCCGCGAGACGCGAGAACTCCCCGTGCCGGGCCACGAGATAGTTCTCATGACAACCATAGGAGTTTCCCGCCGAGTCGGTGTTGTTCTTGAAGAGATAGACGTCGCCCGCGATTCCCTCCTCGTGCAGGCGGCGTTCGGCGTCGACGAGCAGGCCTTCCAGAATGCGCTCGCCTGCCTTGTCGTGGGTGACCAGCTCGGTCACGTTGTCACACTCGGGTGTCGCGTATTCCGGGTGTGAGCCCACGTCGAGATACAGGCGGGCGCCGTTCCGCAGAAAGACGTTGCTGCTGCGGCCCCATGACACAACACGGCGGAAGAGGTAGCGCGCCACTTCGTCAGGCGACAGACGGCGCTGTCCCCTGAACGTGCACGTGACGCCGTACTCGTTCTCCAGCCCGAAAATGCGGCGGTCCATGACTGAACATTACGCCCGATGCCCCGCACTGAAACCGGGTTCGGCAGCACCGTTTCGATCATTTTCCGATGAACCCGCAACCACCGGGCCCACACCTGCGGATGCGAACGCCCGCCCCGTGCACACGAGCACCAGGAGTGCCGCCCCGCCCGCCAGACCCGGAACCGCGAACCCCCACCGCGTCCCGGCCCACTCGACCACGGGACCACCCGCCGCCGTCCCCACCGACGTGCCCACCGTGAACGTCGTCACCAGCCACGAGAACGCCTCCGTGACCGTGCCCCGGGGCGCGTGCCGGTCCACGACGATGAACGCACACGCGAGCGCCGGCGCGAGGAACACCCCGGCGAGCGCCGTCAGCGCCACCATCCCCACCGCGCCCGGCACCAGGACCAGCGGCACGTAGCAGACCGCGAGCAGCGCCACGAGCAGCACCAGGCGGCGCTCCGGCGCGCCGCTCCACTGCCGCGCCCCGTAGACCGTCCCGCCCGCGAGCGCCCCGAGGCCGAGGGCCGCCATCATCCAGCCGTACACCGCGTCACCGCCGTGCCCGTCCGCGTACGACACCCCCGCCACCGTGATCGCGCCGAGCGCCGTCCCGACGAACAGGAACGCGCCGAGGAGCGCGAGCAGCCCCGGCGAGCGCAGCGCGCCGAGCCAGTGCGCCTCCCGCGGCGCCGACCGCCACGCGCGCGAGGGGCGCGACACCACGACCGAGAGCGCGCCGAGCACACCGATCGCGTTCACCACGAGCAGCGCCGCGCTCGCCGACCACAGCGACACGAGCCCGGTCACCAGGAGCGGCCCGACGGTGAACATGACCTCCTGCGCCACGGCGTCCATCGCGTACGCCGTGTGGACCTGGCCCTCCTTGCGCAGCACGTCCGGCCACAGCGCCCGGAGCCCGCCCTCCAGCGGTGGCGTGAACAGACCGGCGACCACCATCGCGGCGTACGCGGCGACGAGCATGTCGGGGCCGGTGAACGCGAAGGCCGCCATGCCGAGGCCCGAGACGACGGCCGCCGGCAGCATCACGCGCGGCTGGCCGTGCAGGTCCACCAGGCGCCCGAGCAATGGCTGCCCCACGGCCGTCGCCACTCCGTAGACCGCGGCGAGCGCACCGGCCAGGCTGTACGAGCCGCCCTCCGCGCGGACGAACAGCACGATGCCGATCGCCGCCGTCGCGTTCGGCAGTCGCCCCACGAGGGTGCCCGCAAGGAGCCGCGTCGCGTACCGCGCGCGCAGGATCTCGCCGTAACCGGAAGCCATCAGTGAGCCTCTCCTCGCCCGCCCGCGCGCCGATGCGCCTTTAGTTGTACGTATAACTTCGCGGGGTCATACGTACCATGTGCGCTGTTCACCAGTCCACTGCCCGTGCGCGCCCGCCGTGCGCCGGGCGCCCCACAGCGACCAGGAGACGTCCGTGGCCGGACCCCAGCACGACACCGCGGCCCCCCGCCCCACCAGCCGCGACGTCGCCCGCGCCGCCGGGGTCTCGCAGGCCACCGTCTCCCTCGTCCTGGGCGACAAGTGGCAGGGCCGCGTCGCCGAGCGCACCGCGGAGCGCGTCCGTGCCGCCGCCCGCGAACTGGGCTACCGGCCCAACCTCGCCGCCCGGAACCTGCGCCTCGGCCGCACCCGCACCGCCCTCCTCGTCGTCCCCGCCCTCACCAACGAGTTCTTCGCGCGTGTGCACACCGGCGCCGCCCGCGTGGCCGCCCGCCACGGCATCGGCGTCGTTCTCTACCCCACCCCGGACCTCAACGCCCCGGCCCGCGACCCCTTCGACTCCGCCCGCGCCTCACTCGACGGCGTGCTCGCGTCCTCCATGGCCTCCGAGGCCCTCGGCGCGATCCGCGGCGACGAACTCCCCCTCGTCATGCTCGACAGCGACCCCGCCGGCAGCCTCGGCGCCAGCACCGTCAACCTCGACATCGCCGACGGCATGCGCCAGGCCACCGAGCACCTGCTCGCCCTCGGCCACCGCGACCTCCTGCACCTGGCCGCCGACATCGACTCCTGGACCTTCCATGTGCGCCGCGACGCCCTCGTCGCCGCCGTCCGGGGCACCGGCGCGACCGTGCGCACCGCCAAGGCGCTCCTCACCGTCGACGACGCCAGGATCGCCGCCGAGACCGCGCTCGGCGGACCCGGCCCCCGCCCCACCGCCGTCGTCTGCGACGACGACATCCTCGCCGCGGGCGTCTGCAAGGCCGCCCGCCGCCTCGGCCTGCACGTCCCGGACGACCTCAGCGTCACCGGCTTCGACGATCTGACCCTCGCCACCGCCGTCGAGCCCGAACTCACCACCGTCGCCCTGCCCGCCGAACGCTTCGGCGAGCAAGGCATGGCCACCCTCATCGCCGTCCTCGACGGGCACGCCCCGGAACCCGCGGCCCTGCCCGCCCACCTCGTCGTCCGCGGCTCCACAGCACAAAGCCCCGCGCCCCGGCGCTGAACGCCGGGACGCGGGGCCGCGTGGAACTACTCCCCGGCGGAACCCGAACCGGAGTCCGACTCGGCCTCGGAACCGGCGTCCGGCTCCGCGCCCTCCTCCGACTCCCCCGCCGAACCGTCCTCACCGAGCAGCCGCTCCAGCTGCCGGCCGACGATCCGCTTGAACTTCCGCTGCTGCGGCCGCGTACGGTCGAGGACCGCCACCTCGAGGCGCTCCGCGGGGATCTCCCGCTCACTGCCGTTGGTGTCACGCGACAACGACTGCACCGCGAGCTTCAGCGCCTCGGCGAGCGTCATCCCGTCCTGGTGGCGCTGATCGAGATACGTACTGATCTGTTCCGCGTTGCCGCCCACCGCGACCGAGCCGTGCTCGTCGACGATCGAGCCGTCGTGCGGCAGCCGATAGATCTGGTCGCCGTCCGGCGTCGTGCCGACCTCGGCGACGACCAGCTCGACCTCGTAGGGCTTCTCGGCGTTGCTGGAGAAAATCGTGCCCAGCGTCTGCGCGTACACATTCGCCAGACCACGGGCCGTCACATCGTCACGGTCATAGGTGTAACCCCGCAGATCCGCGTAGCGGACGCCGCCGATGCGGAGGTTCTCGTACTCGTTGTACTTACCGGCCGCGGCGAAACCGATCCGGTCATAGATCTCGCTGAACTTGTGCAGCGCACGGGACGGGTTCTCGCCGACGAACACAATGCCGTCGGCGTACTGCAGCACGACCAGACTGCGACCGCGAGCGATGCCCTTGCGGGCGTATTCCGCCCGGTCGGCCATGGCCTGCTGGGGTGAGACATAGAACGGCGTCGACACCGGCTATCCGTCCCTTTCTGTCAAAAATTCACACAACAACAACGGGGCACTCAGAGCAGCGCGGCGCGCGGACCGTCCGGCTGCTCGAGACGACGAGCCAGAATCGAGCGCGCGATCTCGGAGGTCTCCGCCTCCGCCAGCCTCCGGAAGCCCTCTTCGGAGATCACCGTCACAATCGGATAGATCCGCCGGGCGACATCCGGGCCGCCCGTCGCCGAATCGTCGTCCGCGGCGTCGTACAACGCCTGCACGACGAGCGTCGTCGCCTGCTCCTCCGTCAGGTCGTCGCGGTACAGCTTCTTCATCGCGCCGCGCGCGAAGACCGAACCCGAGCCCGTCGCCGCGAATCCGTGCTCCTCGCTGCGGCCGCCCGTCACGTCGTACGAGAAGATGCGGCCCTTGGCACGGTCCACGTCGAACCCCGCGAAGAGCGGGACGACCGCGAGGCCCTGCATCGCCATGCCCAGGTTGGACCGGATCATCGTCGAGAGGCGGTTGGCCTTGCCCTCCAGGGAGAGCGTCGCGCCCTCGACCTTCTCGAAGTGCTCCAGCTCCAGCTGGAACAGCTTCACCATCTCCACGGCGAGACCGGCCGTGCCCGCGATGCCGACCGCCGAGTACTCGTCGGCCGGGAAGACCTTCTCGATGTCGCGCTGCGCGATGACATTGCCCATCGTGGCGCGACGGTCACCGGCGAGCACCACGCCGCCGGGGAACGTCGTCGCCACGATGGTCGTGCCGTGCGGAGCCTCGAGCACCCCTTGCGTCGGCGGCAACTGCCGCTTGCCGGGGAGCATTTCCGGCTGGTGCTCGGAGAGGAAGTCCATGAAGGACGAAGAACCAGGGGTCAGGAAGGCAGCCGGTAGACGCCCGGGCTTTCGAGTGTTGGCTTCCACGGGTTTCCTTCCAGGTAACTGATGGCCCGGCGCAAGGTGCCGGGAGCATCTCCCAACTTGCCGATCGCCGAATTGCAGTTGAAGCACAGTACGCCACGGACCCTACCCGTCTCGTGGCAGTGATCCACATGGGCCGCCGCGCTTTCGCAGCGCGCTCGACAGCCCTCGCCCGCCCTTGGAAACCAAGGGAGGAGCGGCCTACTGGCCACCCTTTTGCACGAAGGAGCGCACGAAGTCCTCTGCGTTCTCCTCGAGGACGTCGTCGATCTCGTCGAGGACGGAGTCCACGTCGTCGCTCAGCTTCTCCTGGCGCTCCTTGAGGTCCTCGGAAGCCTGCGCGTCCTGCGCCTGCTCCTCGACCTCCTCGGTGGAACGCGTCGCCTTCTGCTGTCCGCCGCCGGTGTCCTTGGTCGCCATCTACCTCACCCCGCTCGGTTAGACGTTTCTTGATCAGACCCTACAAGCCGGGTCTGACATCGGCCCCGCACTTCGTACAACGTGCGGGGCCCACCTCTGTGATTCCCCCGCGGCCGGCCTTTCAGCCGCCTTTCAGCCTCCGGAGAGCACCCGGACCAGATCCTCCGCCGTGCGGCAGCGGTCCAGCAGCTCCTTGACGTGATTACGCGTTCCGCGAAGCGGCTCCAGGGTGGGAACGCGCTGGAGCGAGTCGCGTCCGGGCAGGTCGAAGATGACCGAATCCCATGAGGCCGCGGCCACGTCGTCGGCGTACTGCTCCAGACAGCGGCCCCGGAAGTAGGCGCGGGTGTCCTCGGGCGGCTTGCTACGGGCCCGCTCGACGTCGCCCTCGTCCAGGAGGCGCTTCATCTTGCCGCGGGCCGCGAGGCGGTTGTACAGGCCCTTCTCGGGGCGTACGTCCGCGTACTGGAGGTCCACCAGGTGCAGGCGCGCGGCGTCCCAGTCGAGGCCGTCACGGCGGCGGTAGCCCTCCATGAGTTCCCGCTTGGCGACCCAGTCGAGCTCTCCGGAGAGGCTCATCGGGTTGTTCTCCAGGCGGTTGAGCACGTCTTCCCAGCGGGTCAGGACGTCCTTGGTCTGGGCGTCCGCGTCGGCGCCGTACCGCTCCTCGACGTATTTGCGGGCCAGCTCGAAGTACTCCATCTGGAGCTGGACGGCGGTGAGGGTGCGGCCGCTACGGAGCGTGACCAGGTGCTGGAGGGTCGGGTCGTGGGAGATCTGGTGGAGCGTGCGGACGGGCTGGTCGACGGCGAGGTCCACCGCGATGAAGCCGTCCTCGATCATGGCGAGGACCAGCGAGGTGGTGCCGAGCTTGAGGTAGGTGGAGATCTCCGAGAGGTTCGCGTCGCCGATGATCACATGCAGGCGGCGGTACTTCTCGGCGTCGGCGTGCGGCTCGTCGCGGGTGTTGATGATGGGCCGTTTGAGGGTGGTCTCCAGGCCGACCTCGACCTCGAAGTAGTCGGCGCGCTGGCTGAGCTGGAAGCCGTGCTCGTGGCCGTCCTGCCCGATGCCGACGCGGCCCGCCCCGGCGAAGACCTGCCGGGAGATGAAGAAGGGCGTGAGGTGGCGCACGATGTCCGAGAACGGGGTCTCCCGCTTCATCAGGTAGTTCTCGTGCGTGCCGTAGGAGGCGCCCTTGTTGTCGGTGTTGTTCTTGTAGAGGTGGATCGGCTGGGCGCCGGGGAGCGCGGCGGCCCGTTCGGCGGCCTCGGCCATGATGCGTTCGCCGGCCTTGTCCCAGAGGACCGCGTCGCGGGGGTTGGTGACCTCCGGGGCGCTGTACTCGGGGTGTGCGTGGTCTACGTAGAGGCGGGCCCCGTTGGTGAGGATCACGTTGGCGAGGCCGATGTCCTCGTCGGTGAGCTGGCTGGCGTCGGCGGATTCGCGGGCGAGGTCGAAGCCCCGCGCGTCCCGCAGCGGGTTCTCCTCCTCGAAGTCCCAGCGGGCGCGTCGCGCCCGGTGCATCGCCGCGGCGTAGGCGTTGACGATCTGGGACGAGGTGAGCATGGCATTGGCGTTGGGGTGGCCGGGGACGGAGATGCCGTACTCCGTCTCGATGCCCATTACTCGCCGTACGGTCATGCGGCCCTCCTTGCCCGGCGGCGCCCTCGGTCGGGGGCACCGCTCAAGTACCGCTGGTTCTCCGGTGCGTGTGCGGTGCCCGTCCCCGCACTGCGCGACTCGGCGGTACGGAAGAGCCTAGAACGCCTCTGCGCTGGTGGGGAGATCATTTCCTGCTTTGCTCTCGCTGGGTTGGTGACGCGGCTGCGAGGCGCCCGCGACCGGCGGAAAACAGTCGGCTGCGGGTACCCCTGGAGGGCACCCGCAGCCGCCCTGCCATCTACAGGTACTGACCGGTGTTGGCCACCGTGTCGATGGAGCGTCCGGTGTCGGCGCCCTGCTTGCCGGTGACGAGCGTGCGGATGTACACGATCCGCTCGCCCTTCTTGCCGGAGATGCGGGCCCAGTCGTCCGGGTTGGTGGTGTTGGGCAGGTCCTCGTTCTCCTTGAACTCGTCGATGCAAGCCTGGAGGAGGTGAGAGACCCTGAGACCCTTCTGGTTCTGCTCGAGGAAGGCCTTGATGGCCATCTTCTTGGCGCGGCCGACGATGTTCTCGATCATGGCGCCGGAGTTGAAGTCCTTGAAATAGAGGACTTCCTTGTCGCCGTTGGCGTACGTGACTTCGAGGAAGCGGTTCTCCTCGGACTCGGCGTACATCTGCTCCACGACGGACTGGATCATGCCGTGCACGGTGGCGGCCTTGTCGCTGCTGTGCTCGGCGAGGTCGTCGGAGTGCAGGGGCAGTCGTTCGGTGAGGTACTTGGCGAAGATGTCCTTGGCCGCCTCGGCGTCCGGGCGCTCGATCTTGATCTTCACATCGAGGCGTCCGGGCCGCAGGATGGCCGGGTCGATCATGTCCTCGCGGTTGGAGGCGCCGATGACGATGACGTTCTCCAGGCCCTCCACACCGTCGATCTCGGCGAGCAGCTGGGGGACGATGGTGTTCTCCACGTCCGAGCTGACGCCGCTGCCGCGGGTGCGGAAGAGGGATTCCATCTCGTCGAAGAAGACGATGACGGGGGTGCCTTCGCTCGCCTTCTCCCGTGCGCGCTGGAAGACCAGGCGGATGTGCCGCTCGGTCTCGCCGACGTACTTGTTGAGGAGCTCGGGGCCCTTGATGTTGAGGAAGAAGCTCTTCCCCGCGGGCTGCCCGGTGACCTCGGCGACCTTCTTGGCAAGGGAGTTGGCGACGGCCTTGGCGATCAGTGTCTTGCCGCAGCCGGGCGGGCCGTAGAGCAGGACGCCCTTGGGCGGCCGCAGTTCGTGCTCCTTGAAGAGGTCGGGGTAGAGGTAGGGAAGCTCGACGGCGTCACGGATCATCTCGATCTGACCGCCGAGGCCGCCGATCTTCTCGTAGCTGATGTCCGGGACCTCTTCGAGGACCAGTTCCTCTACTTCGCTCTTCGGTACGACCTCGTAGACGTAGCCGGAGCGGGGCTCGAGCAGGAGGGCGTCTCCGGGGCGGATGGTGACGTCCAGGAGCGGCTCGGCGAGCCTCACCACCCGTTCCTCGTCGGTGTGTCCGAGCACCAGGGCTCGTTCGCCGTCCTCCAGGATCTCCTTGAGGGTGACGATGTCTCCGACGCTCTCGTACTCCATGGCCTCGACCACGTTGAGCGCTTCGTTGAGCATGACTTCCTGGCCGCGCCTGAGGTCGTCGAGTTCGACGCTCGGGCTGACGTTCACGCGGAGCTTGCGGCCGCCGGTGAAGATGTCGGCGGTGCCGTCCTCGTTCGCCGTGAGGAAGACTCCGAAGCCGGCCGGCGGCTGTGCGAGCCGGTCGACTTCTTCCTTGAGGGCCACGATCTGGTCGCGGGCCTCGCGGAGCGTGTTGGCGAGCCGTTCGTTCTGCGCGGATACGCCTGCCAGGTTGGTCTGCAGCTCGACGATCCGCTCTTCGAGAATCCTCGTGTGACGCGGAGAGTCGGCGAGCTTGCGTCGCAGGACGGCGATTTCCTGCTCGAGATAGGCAACCTGACCGGCTGGGTCCTCAGACCCTCGCCCCGGCCGGATGCCGCGGTTGATGTCGTCGTCGTGGGCTGCCACGGTCCTCACCTCCTCCAAGGGGAGCTGGACGCTTCCTGACCCTACCTGGGTGGGTGCTGATTGAAACCCCTAGATCACAAAGACGGTCGGGGTGTGTCCGATCTTCACCCTTGCGCTCTCCCTCACGCCAGGGGAATACCCACCCAACAACATCGGAAAGCCGCCGGTTGTAGGGTCGAAGTGTTCAACACCCGTCAGGGCTGGCCGGACTTGCAGCAAAGTCGGCCCTGCTCGACGCAGTTTCGGCAGGAGAGATGACCGTGCAGCACGAGGCGGAGACCGTCGGCGAGAGCCATGATCTGCTCGAGGTCTGGATCGATCAGGACCTGTGTACCGGCGACGGCATCTGTGCCCAGTACGCGCCGGAGGTCTTCGAGCTGGACATTGATGGCCTGGCCTATGTGAAGGGCGGCGACGACGAGCTGTTGCAGACGCCGGGGGCGACAACGCCCGTGCCGCTGCCGCTGCTGCGGGACGTCACCGACTCCGCGAAGGAGTGCCCGGGCGACTGTATTCATGTACGTCGGGTTTCGGACAAGGTCGAGGTCTACGGCCCCGACGCAGAGTGACCGAATTGTTTCGCTGTGTGAGCGAAACGGGGCCCGTGGTTACCGTCTGACGGTAACCACGGGCCCCTTCTCATGTCCGCCGGGCGCACCCGGGGGTCCACGCGCCGTCCACCGCGGCGGCGCGTGGGGCGGCGGGTGCGTCACACACCGCGCGTCGCACCCGGTGTCGAGCGGGTGAACGCGCCGTTCTTCCACTGCCACTTGGCTTCGTCGCGGAGATCGGGGCGGTAGCGGGGCACGTCGATCGAGGAGTAGCCGAGGAGCGTCGCGGTCACCGCGCCCCCGCGCACCGCGAGCGCGCTGACGGTGCGGCCCTCCTTGGTGTCGAGGAGGGTGGCGACGACGCGCGGCTTGCCCTCCCGGGGCCGGGTGATGACGTACAGGGCGTGCGGCGGGGTGCCGGAGCCGGCCTCGCAGTGCACGGCCGCGACGGTCTCCGGGCGGCCGTCGCCGTCGAGGTCACCGGTCGCCTTCTTGGCGACGACGGACTTGGCGGGGCATTCCAGGGGATAGGCGACGATGGCCGGGTCGGGCGCGGGCGCGGGGGCCGGGGCGCTCCTTGACTCCGGCTCGGGGGCGGTCGGGGCGGCGGTGGCCGGGTCGGGCTGGAGGAAGCCCGAGGCCGCGACGACGGCGGCGAGCGCGGCGGCGGTGGCCACCCAGTGGATGGGTCGGGTGGCCCACGGCCGGTCCACCGTGTGGGCCAGTTCCGGGACGGCGGGGTGCTGCACGAGGAGTGTCTCCTGTGAGGGCTGTGCCGGTGGGGGTGGGGTGGCCAGCATGCTGCCACACCTCACAGCGCCGGGGAACACCGGGGTCCCGTGCGGTGACACGCGTCCAACACGGCGGCGCCGGTGCGTTGTGCGGAGTGCGCCGGGCGCGCGGGGTGCGCGTCCGGGCGGGCGGTCAGCGGGGGCTGCCGCCGTCGGCGTTCGGGCCGGTGTAGTCCTCGCCGTAGGCGCCCTTGGCGGGGCGGCGGCGCCGCATGGGCGGCTCGACGCCGTCCGCGAGGCGACGGGCGGTGAGGAGGAAGCCGGTGTGGCCGATCATGCGGTGGTCCGGGCGGACGGCCAGGCCCTCGATGTGCCAGTTGCGGATCATCGACTCCCAGGCGGTCGGCTCGTTGAAGCCGCCGATCTCCCTGATCGACTCGACGGTGCGGGCCAGCTGCGTGGTGGTGGCGACGTACGCGCACAGGATGCCGCCGGGCACCAGGGCCTTGGAGACGGCCTCCAGGCACTCCCAGGGGGCCAGCATGTCGAGGATGACGCGGTCGACCTCGGTGTCGGACAGGTTGTCCTGGAGGTCGCCGACGGTGAGCTGCCAGGCGGGGTGCGGGCCGCCGAAGTAGCGCTCCACGTTCTGCTGGGCGATCTCGGCGAAGTCCTCGCGGCGCTCGTAGGAGTGCAGCATGCCGTGGTCGCCGATGGCGCGCAGCAGGAAGGCGCTGAGCGAGCCGGAGCCCACGCCCGCCTCCACGACGCGCGCGCCGGGGAAGATGTCGGCGAAGGCCAGGATCTGCCCCGCGTCCTTGGGGTAGACCACGGCGGCGCCGCGGGGCATGGACAGGACGTAGTCGGGGAGCAGGGGACGCAGCGCGAGGTAGGCGACGTTCCCCGTGGTGCGGACAACACTGCCCTCGGGAGCGCCGATCAGCTCGTCGTGCGGGAAGGAACCCTTGTGGGTGTGGAAGTTCTTCCCGGCCTCGAGCGTGAACGTGTAGTGGCGTCCCTTGGGGTCGGTGAGCTGGACCTGGTCCCCGACCTTGAAGGGCCCGCGTCGGCGGGCGGCACCGGTCGGTTCGGACATGTGACCAGCCTACCGGCCGTGGCGGGGGCCGCCGACCACCGCGGTCGTGCGGGCCGCGCCGGGCGCGGTCAGCTGGGCCGGGCCATGGCGTTGACGAAGGCGCGCTCGACGTCGGCGGCGGACAGGACGCCGTAGATCTCCCCGGAGGTCTCGACGACCAGGTATTCGGTGGCCGGGGTGGCCCGCAGCCGGTCCAGGAGGTCCTCCCCCGCCAGTTCGGCGGGGACGCGCATGCCTTCGGTGATGTCCTGGGCGAGGCCGCTGACGGTGACCCAGGGGCGGCGGTGTTCCGGAACGCCGACGATGGCGGCCTCCCGGACCACGGACAGCGGGTCGCCGTCGGCGTCCACCACGACCAGGGCGCGGGCGCCCGCGGCGTTGGCGCGGCGCAGGGCCTCGGAGAGCGGGGTGTCGGTCTCCACGGGGACAGCGCGGCGGGTGAGCGCGCGGGCGCGCAGTTCGGGCAGGTGCTCGCGCAGCCGGGCCATGCGCAGGCTGTTGCCCGCCCCGGTCCAGATGATGGCGGCGAGGATCGCGGCGAGCAGGGCGTCGGTGACGGTGTCCATGCCGCCGATGTCCTGGGTCTCGCCGCCGAGGGCGCCGGACTGGTTGAGGAGCGGCAGGCCGATGAGGACGGAGATGGCGAGCGCGCGGCCGACCCAGGCGGCGGCGATGGTGCCGCTCATGGGCTTGCCGGTGATCTTCCAAACGACGGCGCGGAGCATGCGGCCGCCGTCGAGCGGCAGGCCGGGCAGGAGGTTGAACGCGGCGACGATGAGGTTGGAGATCATCAGGCCGGCGAGCAGGACGCCGGGGACCGTGCCGGGTTCCACGGCGCGCATGCCCACGTAGAACACGCCCGCGAGGACGAGGGAGAGCAGCGGTCCGACGAAGGCGAGGACGAACTCGCGGCCGGGGGTCTCGCTCTCCTTCTCGATCTCGCTGACGCCGCCGAAGAACTGCAGCTGGATGCGGCGCACGGGAAGCTTGAAGCGCAGGGCGGCGACGGTGTGGGCCAGCTCGTGCACGAGCACCGAGGCGTAGAAGGCGACGGCGAAGAACAGTGACACGAGATAGCGGGCGCTGCCGAGCTCGGGCAGGACGCGGTCGAGCTGGCCGCCGAACACCCAGGTGATCAGCGCGGCGACGAGGAACCAGCTGGGCGCGACGTAGACGGGCACGCCGAAGGGGCGCCCCATGAGCAGCCCGCCTCCGGGGTTCTTCGGCTCGTCCTTGTCCTCCTTGTCCTCCTTGGCGCCCTTCAGCGGCTCACCGGTGTGGTGGGCGTGGGCCCGTGCCGGGGTGGGCGCGGGGGCCTTGGAGAGGTTCGGCCGGTCGGCGGGATCGGCGGACTCGGGGCGCGCCGCGCCCGGCGTCGGCTCGGGCTCGGCGTCGGAGCCGTCGACCTCGACTTGGGTCCCGCCCTCCCCCGTGGCGCCCGCGTGCGCGTCCCCCTCCGCGCCGGGGCGCTCGGTCGCGGGCCGGGGCGCGCTGGACGGCGCGCTCTCCGCCCGGCGTGGCGCGCTCTCCGCCTGACCGGACGCGCTCGCGGTCCGGCCGGACGTGGTCTCCGCGTGGCCGGACGCACCCGCCGTCCGGCCGGGCTCGGTCTCCGCCTGGTCGGACGCGTGTTCCGCCTGGGCGGGCGCGTGCTCGTCGGACTGCGGCCTGCCGCTGCCGCCGCTTTCGTCCACGATGTCCCCTCGTTCGAAGCGTCCCCCGCTCCTGCTGTGGCGCGGTACACACACGATCATGCAGGGCGGGAGGGTCTGTCGTCGATGGTATGCGTCCGTTGTCAGTGGCGGGTCGTAGGGTCTGTTGTCATGGAAACCAGGACCGACGACGTCAGGGCGGCCGCGCGCCCGGCGTCCCTGTCGCCCTCGCGCGCGAGCGACTTCATGCAGTGCCCGCTGCTGTATCGCTTCCGAGTGATCGACAAGCTGCCGGAGAAGCCGAGCGAGGCGGCGACGCGGGGCACCTTGGTCCACGCGGTCCTGGAGAGACTCTTCGACGCGCCGTCGGCGGAGCGCACCGCGCCCCGGGCCAAGGAGCTGATCCCGGGCCAGTGGGACCGGCTGCGCGAGGCCAAGCCGGAGCTGGCCGAGCTGTTCGCCCAGGCGGACGGTGACGGCGGCGACGGCGCGGACGGCGGCGATCGCGCGGCCGAGCGCATGGCACGGTGGCTCGCCGACGCGGAGAAGCTGGTCGAGCGGTGGTTCACGCTGGAGGACCCCACGCGCCTGGAGCCCGCCGAGCGGGAGCTTTTCGTGGAGGCCGAGCTGGCCTCGGGCCTGAAGCTGCGCGGCATCATCGACCGCGTCGACGTCGCCCCCACCGGCGAGGTCCGCATCGTCGACTACAAGACCGGCAAGGCGCCCCGCCCCGAGTACGCGGAGGGCGCGCTGTTCCAGATGAAGTTCTACGCCCTCGTGGTGTGGCGTCTGAAGGGCCTGATCCCGCGGCGGCTCCAGCTCGTCTATCTGGGCAGCGGCGACGTCATCACGTACGACCCGGTGGCGGCGGACCTGGAGCGGGTCGAGCGCAAGCTGCTCGCGCTGTGGGACGCCATCGTGCTCGCGACGGAGACGGGGAACTGGCGGCCGCGGCCGACGAAGCTGTGCGGCTGGTGCGACCACCAGGCGGTCTGTCCGGAATTCGGCGGCACGCCACCGCCGTATCCGCTTCCGGTGAGGCCGCCGGAGTCGCCGGACGCGGAGCAGGGCAGAATGGGCCCGGGCTAGGCGAAGGAGAGTTACGTGGCCATCCGCGTCCTACTGGTCGATGACCAGCCGCTGCTGCGCACGGGTTTCCGGATGATCCTGGAGGCCGAGCAGGACATCGCGGTCGTCGGCGAGGCCGGAGACGGTCTGCAGGCTCTGGACCAGGTTCGGGCGTTGCAGCCCGATGTCGTGCTGATGGACATCCGCATGCCGCGGATGGACGGGGTCGAGGCGACCCGGCAGATCACCGGACCCGGCCGGGACGGACCGGCGAAGGTCCTCGTCCTGACCACCTTCGACCTCGACGAGTACGTGGTGGAGGCGCTGCGCGCCGGTGCCAGCGGCTTCCTCCTGAAGGACGCGCCGGCGAACGAGCTGGTGCAGGCGATCCGGGTGGTCGCCGCGGGTGAGGCGATGCTCGCGCCGAGCATCACGCGCCGGCTCCTCGACAAGTACGCCGGGCACCTCCCCTCGGGCGACGAGCCGGTCCCGGACACGCTGCACACCCTCACCGACCGCGAGGTCGAGGTGCTGAAGCTGGTGGCGCGCGGGCTGTCCAACGCGGAGATCGCCGCGGATCTGTTCGTCAGCGAGACCACGGTGAAGACGCATGTGGGGCACGTCCTGACGAAGCTGGGCCTGCGCGACCGCGTGCAGGCGGCGGTGTATGCCTACGAGAGCGGCCTCGTCCGGCCGGGAGCGCAGTAGCCCCGGCGGCAACGGAAAGCATGACTGAGGGGGCGCCCGGTGGGCGCCCCCTCAGTCGTGCTCGCCTCGGATCAGGCGTCTGGCTCAGGCGTCAGCCTCAGCTCAGGCGTCAGTCCTTGCTGAGCTCCCAGAAGCGGAAGACGGTCGACGCGTCCAGGCAGGACTCCACGCCGTAGACGTTCTCCTGGACGACCGCGTACTGCTTGGCCTGCCAGACCGGGAGGATCGGCAGCTCGGCGGCGACGATGTTCTGGAGCTTGCCGTAGGCCTTGTCGGTCGAGGTGCGGTCGCTCTGCGCGGCCGTGTCGGGGATGATCTTCCCGGTGATGTCGCTGTTCTCGTAGTGGTTCGACAGGACGTTGCCCTTGCCGAAGAACGGCTGCGTGAAGTTGTCCGGGTCCGGGTAGTCCGGCACCCAGCCCTTGACGTAGACGCCGTACTTCCCGGCCTCGATGTCCTTCTCGTACTGCTCGAACTCGACGGACTTCACATCCGCCTCGAACAGGCCGCTGGCGTTGAGCTGCTTGGCTATCGCGCGCAGCTCCTCGTCGGTGGCCGGGCCGTAGCGCGACGGCGTGGACCACAGCGTCAGCTTGGCCTTGCCCTCGATGCCGGCCCCGCGCAGGGCCGCGGCGGCCTTGTCGCGCTGCGGGCGGGCGCCGTAGGTGTCGAAGAAGGCGGTGTTGTGGCCGCCGATGCCGGCCGGGACGATCGAGTACAGCGGCGTCGCCGTGCCCTGGTACACCTGGTCGACCAGCGCCTCGCGGTCAAGGAGGTAGGCGATGGCCTTGCGCACGCCGGGCTTGCCGGCCATCGGGTCCTTCATGTTGAACACCAGGTGCTGCACTTCGGCGCTGGTGCCCTCGACGACCTCCGTCTTGCTGTCGGAGGTGCCCTTCTCGAAGTCGGCGATGTCCGCGGCGGCGAGGCCTCGGTAGGCGACGTCGATGTCGTGGTCGGTGATCGCCTGCTTGAGGCCCTTGCGGTCACCGTGGAAGAAGCGCAGGGTGACGCCGTCGTTGCGGGTCTTGGCGGTGCCCTCGTACCCGGAGTTGACGGAGAAGACCGCCTCGTCCTTGTCGAACGAGTCGAGCTTGTACGGACCGGAGCCCACCGCCTCGCCGTCGGCGCGGAGCTTGTCCTTGGGGTACTCGCGGTGGTCGACGATCGAACCGGCACCCGAGGCGATCTTGCTCGGGAAGGTCGCGTCGGGGAACTTCAGCTTGAAGACGACCGTCTTGGCGTCCGGCGTCTCGACCTCGTCGAGCATCGGGAACATGATCGCCGGGCCGGTCTTGTCGTTGATCTCCCGGACGCGGTCGAAGGAGTACTTGACGTCCTTCGAGGTCAGGTCGTTGCCGTTGCTGAACTTCAGGCCGTCGCGCAGCGTGCAGGTGAAGACCTTGGTCTGCCGGTCGGTGAAGCGGCACTTGCGCGCGGCCTCCGGCTCCGGCTGGGTGGCGCCGTTGGGGAAGCTGAGCAACGACTGGAAGACGTTGTTGAACAGCAGCCACGAGCCCGGGTCGTAACCGGACGCCGGGTCGGTGGCGAGGACGTCGTCGGACATCCCCACCACCACGGAGTCACTGTCAGCGGCGGAACCGCCCGACTCCGATCCACAGCCGGTCAGCAGGGTGGCGGCCAGGCCGGAGGTGAGGGGCAGGGCCAGCCACTGGTTGCGCATTTTCACTTGCGTGCCTTGTCGTTGTTTCCGTACTCGGTGAGGCGCCGGTCAGTCGCTCACACCGCGGGCGAGCTCCCACAGCTGCAGATTCGAGGAGGAGTTGAGAGCCCATTCGACACCCGTGATGTCGTCACGTGCGGCGATGTACTGCTTGCCCTGCCACAGCGGCAGCACCGGGACGTCATCGGCCACGATGTCCTGGATCTTCTCGATGCTCTTGCTGGCGCTGAGGCGGTCGGCCTCGCGCCGGGAGGTGGGGATCAGTTCGTCGTTGATGGTGCTGTTGCGGTACGGCGAACCGAGGAAGTTGTCCTTGTCGAGGAACGGCGCGAGGAAGTTGTCGGCGTCCGGGAAGTCGGGGAACCAGCCCATGCCGTAGACGTCGTACTTGCCCTCGCGCTCCGCCGGGCGGAAGGTGTTCCAGATCTCGCCCTTGATCTTCACGTCGAAGAGGCCGGAGGAGTTCAGCTGCTGCTGCAGCGTCTCGAACTCCTTCTTCGTGGCCGGGCCGTAGTGGTCCGTGGTGTAGTGCATGGTCAGCTTGACGGGCGTGTCGATGCCCGCCTCGGTGAGCAGCTTCTTGGCCTTCTTCGGGTCCGGCTCCTCGTACTTGTTGAAGAACGAGTTGGAGTGGCCGGTGATGGTGGTCGGCACCAGCGAGTACAGCGGGTCGGCCATGGAGCCGTACACGCTGCTCGTGAGCGCGCCGCGGTCGACGATCTGGGCCATGGCCTGGCGGACGGCCTTGTCCTTGACCGTCGACGCGTTGGTGTTGAAGGCGATGTAGCGGATCTCCAGGCCGGGCATCTCGACGAGGTCGATGTCCTTGCCGGCGTTCTCGTCCAGCTTCTTCACCTGCTGCGGCGACATGGTGCGGGTCATCAGGTCGATGTCGCCGCTGTCGAGGGCCTTGCCCATGCCGGCCGCGTTCACGAAGGTGCGCAGCTCGACCTTCTCGTTCTGCTGGCCGAAGGAACCCTTGTAGTGGGGGTTCTTGGTGAAGACCGCCTTGACGAGCTGGTCGCCCTTGACTTCCTGCTTCACGGTGTACGGACCGGAGCCGTCCACCTCGAAGCCGTCGCGCAGCTTCGTCTTGCTGTAGTGATCGGGGCTGACGATGCCCGCGATCGGCGTGGCGAGCTTGTACGGGAACGTCGCGTCCGGGCTCTTGAGGTGGAAGACGACACCGCGGTCGCCCTGGACCTCGATGGTCTCGACGTTCGACACGAGGCCGTCGACACCGCTGGAGTTGGCGACCTTCATGTCCCGCACCCGCTCGATGGAGAACTTCACATCGGAGGCGGTCAGCGGCTTGCCGTCGGCGAACTTGAGGTCCTTGCGCAGGGTGCACGCGTACCGCTCGTTGCCGGTGTCGGTGAAGCCGCACTTCTGCGCCGCCTCGGGCTCCGGCTCGCCGCCCCCGCGCGGCATGGCCATGAGCGTCTGCAGGGTCTGCCGCAGAATGTTCCAGGTTCCGGCGTCGTAGGAGTACGCAGGGTCGAAGGGAGCCGGGACTTCCTTCGAGACGGCGAACCGGTCCGTGGTGCCCACCGCGATGGGGTCGTCGCCGTCCCCGCTGCCCGAACCGCCACACGCGGCGAGCGTGGGGGCGAGCAGACCTATCAGGGCCGGCAGCACCAAAGTCTTGCGGTTCATGCTGGACGTTCTCCAGAACTCTTGAATACCCGTGTTTTCCGGCAACGGCGGGGTGGGGTTGATGGGTCACGGGGGGGGTGGGGCGATGTTCTCGCGACGAGATTAGTCCGCACCAGCAGAGGCGTTGGAGGGGACCGGAGTTGAGCTGCCATCACGCAGTGATACGGGGCGTGGACGCACCGATAACCCGACACCGGAAGGTTTCGTGCACGGGCGGCCCAATCAGGACACAAGGGCACGCCCCGCCTGAGAGGTAAGGGCTCTCCGGCACAGGATCGAAGGGCTGTCGACCCTCTTTCAAGTGGGAAACGTCACACTTTCAACTGGCCGTATGCCCCGGGCATTTCAGCCACCCGAGGCTGGTTCACCGGCCGTCATGCCCGTTCGGGCACTCTTCTCAGAGGCTCATCAGGCCGTGCAGGAACCGCAGGTCCACGTGTTCGAGCGTGGGCACGACGGTGCGGCCGGCGGCCGGGGCGATCGGCGCGACGGACGGGACGGCCACGACCCGGCAGCCCGCGGCCTCGGCTGCGGCCACGCCGGTCGCGGTGTCCTCGATGACGGCGCAGCGGCCGGGCTCGGCACCGAGGCCGGCGGCGGCGATCAGATAGGGGTCGGGGTGCGGCTTGGTGCGCTCCACCTCGTCGCCCGCCACGGTCAGGCGGAAGTGGTGGGTGCCGATGGAGCCGAGGATCCGGTCGATGATGCGCCGGTGCGAGGCGGAGACCAGCGCCGTCGGCACGTCGTGGGCGGCGAGTTCGGCGAGCAGTCTGGCGGCGCCCGGCATCAGCGGCAGGGTGCGGCTGATGCGGTCCTCGAAGCCGTCGTTGAGCAGCACGGTCAGCTCGGCGAGGGTGATGTCGGCGCCCGTGGCCTCGATGAGGAAGCCGGCGCTTCGCGTCATGGGGCCGCCGACGACGATGTCGCGCCAGGACTCGTCGAGGGTGTGCCCGAGCGCCGCGAAGACCTCCACCTCGGCGTCCCACCAGAAGCCCTCGGTGTCGACGAGGGTTCCGTCCATGTCGAGGAGAACGGCCTGCAGAGCGGATCCTTCGGCCGTTCGGGTACCGAGGGCGGGAACCGTACTGGTCATCGGGCACACCTCCATGAGGGACGAGAAGGCCGGTCCCCCAAGGGGGACCGGCCTGAGAGCTGGACCGACCAGTGTACGTTCCCGGCGCCGAACTCGCGCTGCGATATTGCCGGGGCGGGCGCCGCTATGGGGGCTGCGCCCCCTTGCCCCCGCTTGTCGGCGCTTCGCGCCTCGTCCTCAATCGCCGGACGGGCTCGATCACCTCGAGCCGGACGGGTTCGATCACCTTGAGCCGGGCGGGCTCGATCACCTCGCGTTGAAGTACTTCGCCTCCGGGTGGTGGATCACGATCGCGTCCGTCGACTGCTCGGGGTGGAGTTGGAACTCCTCCGAGAGTTCCACGCCGATCCGCTCCGGCTGGAGGAGTTCGGCGATCTTGGCGCGGTCCTCCAGGTCGGGGCAGGCGCCGTAGCCGAGGGAGAAGCGGGCGCCGCGGTACTTGAGCGCGAACATGTCCTCGACATCGGCCGGGTCCTCGCCGCCGAAGCCCAGTTCGGCGCGGACGCGGGCGTGCCAGTACTCGGCCAGGGCCTCGGCCAACTGCACGGACAGGCCGTGCAGTTCCAGGTAGTCGCGGTAGGCGTCGGCGGCGAACAGCTCGGCGGTGGCCTCGCCGATCTTCGAGCCGACGGTGACGACCTGGAGGCCGACGACGTCGGTCTCGCCGGACTCCTCGGGGCGGAAGAAGTCGGCGAGGCACAGGCGTCGGCCCCGGCGCTGGCGCGGGAAGGAGAAGCGGGTGCGCTCGTTGCCCTGCTCGTCCAGGATGATCAGGTCGTCGCCCTTGGACACACAGGGGAAGTAGCCGTAGACGACGGCGGCTTCGAGGAGGTTCTTGGTCTGTAGTTCGTCGAGGAGGCCGCGCAGACGCGGACGGCCCTCGGTCTCGACCAGCTCCTCGTACGTCGGTCCGTCGCCGACGCGGGCCTGCTTGAGGCCCCACTGGCCCTTGAACAGCGCGCCCTCGTCCAGCCAGGAGGCGTACTCCTTGAGCTGGATGCCCTTGATGACGCGGGTGCCGCGGAACGGGGGCGTGGGCACGGGGTTGTCGGTCGAGACGTCGGAGCGGGCGGGGCCCTCGGGCTCGCCGACCTCGACGGCGGGCGTGTCGCGCTTGGGGACACGGCGCTGCTTGAGCTCGGGCAGGGTGGCGCCGGGCACGCCGCGCTTGACGGCGATCAGGGCGTCCATCAGGCGCAGGCCCTCGAACGCGTCGCGGGCGTAGCGGACTTCGCCCTCGTAGATCTCGTGCAGGTCCTGTTCGACGTAGGCGCGGGTGAGCGCGGCGCCGCCGAGGATGACCGGGTAGTCGGCGGCCATCTGGCGCTGGTTCAGCTCCTCCAGGTTCTCCTTCATGATCACGGTCGACTTGACCAGAAGGCCCGACATGCCGATGACGTCGGCGCGGTGTTCCTGGGCGGCGTCGAGGATCGCGGCGACGGGCTGCTTGATGCCCAGGTTGACCACGTTGTAGCCGTTGTTGGACAGGATGATGTCGACGAGGTTCTTGCCGATGTCGTGGACGTCGCCGCGCACGGTGGCGAGCACGATGGTGCCCTTGCCCTCGGCGTCGGACTTCTCCATGTGCGGCTCCAGGTGGGCCACCGCGGTCTTCATGACCTCGGCGGACTGGAGCACGAACGGCAGCTGCATCTGGCCGGAGCCGAACAGCTCACCGACGACCTTCATGCCCTCCAGGAGCGTGTCGTTGACGATGTCCAGGGCGGGCCGGTCGACGAGCGCCTCGTCCAGGTCGGCCTCCAGGCCGTTCTTCTCGCCGTCGATGATGCGGCGCCGCAGCCGCTCCTCCAGCGGCAGGGCGAGGAGTTCCTCGGCCTTGCCCGCCTTCATCGACTTCATGTTGACGCCCTCGAACAGCTCCATGAGCCGCTGCAGGGGGTCGTAGGCGGGCTCGTCGCCCTGCTGGGGGCGGCGGCGGTCGTAGATCAGGTCGAGGGCGACCTTGACCTGCTCCTCCTCCAGGCGGGCGATCGGCAGGATCTTCGAGGCGTGCACGATCGCGGAGTCCAGGCCCGCCTTGACGCACTCGTCGAGGAACACCGAGTTGAGGACCACGCGGGCGGCCGGATTGAGGCCGAAGGAGATGTTGGAGAGGCCGAGGGTGGTCTGGACGTCGGGGTGGCGCTTCTTCAGCTCGCGGATGGCCTCGATGGTGGCGATGCCGTCGCCCCGGGACTCCTCCTGGCCGGTGCAGATGGTGAAGGTCAAGGTGTCGATGAGGATGTCCGACTCGTGGATGCCCCAGTTCGTCGTCAGGTCCTCGATGAGGCGCTCGGCGATGGCGACCTTGTTCTCGACGGTGCGGGCCTGGCCCTCCTCGTCGATGGTGAGGGCGATCAGGGCGGCGCCGTGCTCCTGGGCGAGCGCGGTGACCTTCGCGAACCGGGAGTCGGGGCCGTCGCCGTCCTCGTAGTTGACGGAGTTGATGACGGCGCGCCCGCCCAGCTTCTCCAGGCCCGCCTGGATGACGGGCACCTCGGTGGAGTCGAGGACGATGGGCAGCGTGGAGGCGGTGGCGAAGCGCCCGGCGAGCTCCTGCATGTCGGCGACGCCGTCCCGGCCGACGTAGTCGACGCACAGGTCGAGCATGTGGGCGCCCTCGCGGATCTGGTCGCGGGCCATCTCCACGCAGTCGTCCCAGCGGGCGTCCAGCATGGCCTCGCGGAACTTCTTCGAGCCGTTGGCGTTGGTGCGCTCGCCGATCGCCATGTACGAGGTGTCCTGGCGGAACGGGACAGTCTGATAGAGCGAGGCCGCGCCCGGCTCCGGGCGCGGCTCGCGCGCGGTCGGGGTCAGGCCGCGGACGCGCTCGACGACCTGGCGCAGGTGCTCGGGGGTGGTGCCGCAGCAGCCGCCGACCAGGGACAGGCCGTACTCGCGGACGAAGGTCTCCTGGGCGTCGGCGAGCTCGGGGGGCGTCAGCGGGTAGTGCGCGCCGTCCTTGCCGAGGACGGGCAGGCCGGCGTTGGGCATGCAGAGGATCGGGACGCGGGAGTGCCGGGCGAGGTAGCGCAGGTGCTCGCTCATCTCGGCCGGTCCGGTCGCGCAGTTCAGGCCGATCATGTCGATGCCCAGCGGTTCCAGGGCGGTCAGCGCGGCGCCGATCTCGGAGCCGAGCAGCATGGTGCCGGTGGTCTCGACGGTGACGGAGCAGATCAGCGGCACGGTGGCGCCGGTGGCGTCCAGGGCGCGGCGGGCGCCGAGGAGGGCGGCCTTGGTCTGCAGCAGGTCCTGGGTGGTCTCCACCAGGAGCGCGTCGGCGCCGCCCGCGATCATGCCCTCGGCGTTCTGCTGGTAGGCGTCGCGCAGCAGGGTGTACGGGGCGTGGCCGAGGGTGGGGAGCTTGGTGCCGGGGCCCATGGAGCCGAGGACCCAGCGCTGCCGGCCGGTGGAGACGGTGAACTCGTCGGCGACCTCGCGGGCGATGCGGGCGCCGGACTCGGAGAGCTCGAAGACGCGCTCGGGGATGTCGTACTCGCCGAGGGCCGCGTGGTTCGCGCCGAAGGTGTTGGTCTCGACGCAGTCGACGCCGGCGGCGAAGTACTCGCGGTGGACGGAGGCCACGATGTCGGGGCGCGTGATGTTCAGGATCTCGTTGCAGCCCTCGAGGTTCTGGAAGTCCTCGAGGCTGGGATCCTGCGCCTGCAGCATGGTGCCCATCGCACCGTCGGCGACGACCACGCGGGTCGCCAGTGCTTCGCGGAGGGCGTCGGCCCGGTTCCCGGCGGAGGTGTCCACCGTGGAAGCGGATGAGGGGGTCGGCGACGAGGCCATGAATGAGCTCCCTGGAGTGCGACGGCTGTCGGCTTTGCGGGTTCCTTGGGGACCCGCACCCGGCCAGGGTAGCGGGGACCCCGGTCCCACCGTGAGAGCGTCCCAGCGGGCGGACCCCTTCGCCATGTGGCCGGAAGTGTTCGCCCGACCCCGTCTGGCGGAAACGCTGTATGCGCACCCTTAGCCACAGGTCGGCAACGACCGATAGTGTTCAGCATTGTCGAACGGTGAATGCGTTCTTGAGTTCGCTGCGGACTTGCGTGCGTGGCACGGGATGGAGGACAGGGCTGCGATGGCACGGAACATCCAGTCGCTCGAGCGGGCCGCCGCGATGCTGCGCCTGCTCGCGGGCGGCGAGCGCCGACTGGGCCTCTCGGACATCGCCTCCGCCCTCGGCCTCGCCAAGGGCACGGCCCACGGCATTCTGCGCACCCTCCAGCAGGAGGGCTTCGTCGAGCAGGACGCGGCCTCGGGCCGCTATCAGCTGGGCGCGGAGCTGCTGCGGCTCGGCAACAGCTATCTGGACGTCCACGAGCTGCGCGCCCGCGCCCTGGTGTGGACCGACGACCTGGCCCGCTCCAGCGGCGAGAGCGTGTACCTGGGCGTCCTGCACCAGCAGGGCGTGCTGATCGTGCACCACGTCTTCCGGCCCGACGACAGCCGCCAGGTCCTGGAGGTGGGGGCCATGCAGCCGCTGCACTCCACGGCGCTCGGCAAGGTGCTCGCGGCGTACGACCCCGTGGCGCACAGCGAGGCCCTGGAGGCCGAGCGGGAGTCGTTCACGGCGCACACGGTGAGCGCGGCGGAGGCGTTCGAGGGGGTCCTCGACCTCACGCGCGCGCGGGGGTACGCGGCCGACGTGGAGGAGACCTGGGAGGGGATCGCGTCCGTGGCCGCGCCCATCCACGACCGGCGCCGGATGCCGGTGGGGGCGGTGGGGATCACGGGAGCCGTGGAGCGGGTGTGTCCCGCGGGCGAGATGAAGCCCGAGCTGATCGCGGCCGTGCGGGACTGCGCGCGGGCCGTCTCCCGGGATCTGGGCGCGAGCCGGTTCTGACCCGGCACCCGGCGCGACTCGGGGCCCTCCTGGTTGCGGCGGCGGCGATAACCCAGAACGATCAATAACGATCGTGTTTTCAATAACAGAAGTCTTGACGTGTTGGTAACCCCACGGCCAGACTCGCGTCCACCGGTCGGCATTGTCGAACACCTAACGGCATTACGCGTTACAGTGGGGCAAGCCAGGGCCGGCAACGCCCTCACCTGAGGGCGCGGACCACCGGAGGGACCCGGGGTTCGCCTTTCCCTGGACGAAGGACAAAGGAGTCGCGGGTGTCCAGCTCCGACATCTTCATCGGCGAGACCATCGGTACCGCCGTGCTCATTCTGCTCGGCGGTGGCGTGTGCGCCGCTGTCACGCTCAAGCGCTCGAAGGCCAAGGACGCGGGCTGGCTCGCGATCACGTTCGGCTGGGGCTTCGCCGTACTGACCGGCGCGTACCTCGCGGGCGGCGTCTCCGGCGCGCACCTGAACCCGGCGGTCACCATCGGCCTGGCCGTGGACGGCGGCACCAAGTGGAGCGACGTGCCGATCTACCTCGGCTCGCAGCTGCTCGGCGCCATGATCGGTGCGGTGCTCGTGTGGGCCACGTACTACGGCCAGTTCCAGGCCCACCTCACGGACCCGGAGATCGTGGGCGCCAAGTCCGGTGACGAGGGCATGGTCGACCTGAAGGCCGCGCCCAAGGCGGGCCCCGTGCTCGGCGTCTTCTCCACCGGTCCGGAGATCCGCAACGTCGCCCAGAACCTCGTCACCGAGATCATCGCCACGACCGTGCTCGTCCTGGCGATCCTCACCCAGGGCCTCAACGACGGCGGCAACGGCCTCGGCGTCCTCGGCGCCCTGATCACCGCGCTCGTCGTGGTGGGCATCGGCCTCTCGCTCGGCGGCCCCACGGGCTACGCCATCAACCCGGTC
Organism: Streptomyces sp. NPDC127108; assembly: GCF_042677545.1. Taxonomy (NCBI): domain Bacteria; kingdom Bacillati; phylum Actinomycetota; class Actinomycetes; order Kitasatosporales; family Streptomycetaceae; genus Streptomyces; species Streptomyces sp. NPDC127108. The sequence continues at coordinate 50,304 of NZ_JBHXTE010000059.1, forward strand.
CGTGACCTCGGCCCGCGCGTCGTCCACTCGCTGCTCCCGCTCCCCAACAAGGGTGGCTCCGACTGGTCGTACGCGTGGATTCCCGTCGTCGGACCGCTGATCGGCGGCGCTCTCGCCGCATACATCTTCAAGCTGTTCTGAGCGACCAGCCGACCACGCCGAGAACCCGACGGACCTTCAGGAGCACACCGTGACCGACGCACACACCGCCGGCCCCTTCATCGCCGCCATCGACCAGGGCACCACTTCCAGCCGCTGTATCGTCTTCGACCGCGACGGGCGCATCGTCTCCGTCGACCAGAAGGAGCACGAGCAGATCTTCCCGAAGCCGGGCTGGGTCGAGCACAACGCCACCGAGATCTGGACCAACGTCGAGGAAGTCGTCGCCGGAGCCATCTCCAAGGCCGGCATCACCAGCGCCGACATCAAGGCCATCGGCATCACCAACCAGCGTGAGACCACGCTGCTGTGGGACAAGAACACCGGCGAGCCGGTGTACAACGCCATCGTCTGGCAGGACACCCGCACCGACGCCCTCTGCAAGGAGCTCGGCCGCAACGTCGGCCAGGACCGCTTCCGCCGCGAGACGGGCCTGCCGCTGGCCTCCTACTTCGCCGGTCCCAAGGCCCGCTGGCTGCTCGACAACGTCGACGGCCTGCGCGAGCGCGCCGAGGCGGGCGACATCCTCTTCGGCACCATGGACTCCTGGGTCATCTGGAACCTGACGGGCGGGGTGAACGGCGGCAAGCACGTCACCGACGTCACCAACGCCTCGCGCACCATGCTGATGAACCTGCACACCATGGAGTGGGACGAGCGCATCGCCGAGTCCATCGGCGTGCCGACCCAGATCCTCCCCGAGATCCGCTCCTCCGCCGAGGTCTACGGCGAGGTCACCGGCGGCAAGCTCGGCGACATCCTGGGCGGCATCCCGGTCGCCTCCGCCCTCGGCGACCAGCAGGCGGCCCTCTTCGGCCAGACCTGCTTCGAGGAGGGCGAGGCCAAGTCCACGTACGGCACCGGCACCTTCATGCTGATGAACACCGGCGAGAAGGCCATCAACTCGTACTCCGGGCTGCTCACCACCGTGGGCTACCAGATCGGCGAGCAGAAGCCGGTCTACGCCCTCGAGGGCTCCATCGCCGTCACCGGCTCGCTCGTGCAGTGGATGCGCGACCAGATGGGCCTGATCAACTCCGCCGCCGAGATCGAGACGCTGGCGTCCTCGGTCGACGACAACGGCGGCGCTTACTTCGTACCGGCCTTCTCGGGCCTGTTCGCCCCGTACTGGCGTTCCGACGCCCGCGGTGTGATCGCCGGTCTGACCCGGTACGTCACCAAGGCGCACATCGCGCGCGCCGTCCTGGAGGCCACCGCCTGGCAGACCCGCGAGATCACCGACGCCATGACGAAGGACTCCGGCGTCGAGCTCGCGGCCCTCAAGGTCGACGGCGGCATGACCTCCAACAACCTGCTGATGCAGACCCTCTCGGACTTCCTGGACGCGCCGGTGGTGCGCCCCATGGTCGCCGAGACGACCTGCCTCGGCGCCGCCTATGCCGCCGGTCTCGCCGTCGGCTTCTGGTCCTCCACCGACGACCTGCGCGCCAACTGGCGCCGGGCCGCGGAGTGGACCCCCCGCATGGACGCGGACATCCGCGACCGTGAGTACAAGAACTGGCTCAAGGCCGTCGAGCGGACCATGGGCTGGCTCGAGGACGACGAGAGCTGAACCGCACTCAGCTCAGCTGATGAGGAGTTAAGCAACCATGACCACCCTGCAGAGCGGCCCCGCCTTTCCGGCTCTCGGCACGCCCCCGGCCGCCGGCAGCGCGCCGAGCCGCGCCGAGACCCGGGAACGTCTGTCCAAGGCGTCCTACGACCTCCTGGTGATCGGCGGCGGAATCCTGGGCATCTCCACCGCCTGGCATGCCGCGCAGTCGGGTCTCAGGGTGGCCCTGGTGGACGCCGGCGACTTCGCCGGCGCCACCTCCTCCGCCTCCTCCAAGCTCCTCCACGGCGGTCTGCGCTACCTGCAGACCGGCGCGGTGAAGCTGGTCGCGGAGAACCACTTCGAGCGGCGTGCGGTGTCACGCCAGGTGGCACCGCACCTCGCCAACCCGCTCACCTTCTACCTGCCGGTCTACAAGGGCGGCCCGCACGGCGCCGCCAAGCTCGGCGCGGGCGTCTTCGCCTACTCGGCGCTCTCCGCGTTCGGCGACGGCGTCGGCCACCTGCTCTCCCCCGCCAAGGCGGCGCAGGACGTGCCGGAGCTGCGCACGGACAACCTGAAGGCCGTAGCCGTGTACGGCGACGACCAGATGAACGACGCGCGCATGGCCCTGATGACGGTCCGCGCCGCCGCCGAGGCCGGCGCCGCCGTCCTCAACCACGCCGAGGTCACCGGCCTGCGCTTCACCGGCGGCCGGGTCACCGGCGCCGACCTCAAGGACCGGATAGACGGCACCGAGTTCGGTGTGAACGCCCGCCTGGTCCTGAACGCGACCGGCCCCTGGGTCGACCACCTGCGCAAGATGGAGAACCCGGACGCGGCCCCCTCCATCCGGCTCTCCAAGGGCGCCCACCTGGTCCTCAAGCGCACCGCCCCCTGGAAGGCCGCGCTGGCCACGCCGATCGACAAGTACCGCATCACGTTCGCCCTGCCCTGGGAGGACATGCTGCTTCTCGGCACCACCGACGAGGAGTTCGAGGGCGACCCGGCGGACGTGCGCGTCACCGAGTCCGACACCGCGCAGATCCTGGACGAGGCCGCGTTCTCCATCCGCGACCAGCAGCTGTCCCGGGACCTGATCACGTACTCCTTCGCGGGTCTGCGGGTGCTGCCGGGCGGTCCCGGCGACACCTCCAAGGCCAAGCGCGAGACGGTCGTCACCGAGGGCCGCGGCGGCATGCTGTCGGTCGCGGGCGGCAAGTGGACGACGTTCCGCCACATCGGCCGTACGGTCATGAAGAAGCTGGAGGCCCTTCCCGGCCACCCGCTCGGTGACGACTACGAGCCGATCTCCGAACTGCCGAAGAAGCTGCCGCTGCCCGGTATCGCCAACCCGCGCGCGGTCGCCCACCGCCTCCTGGTCGACGGCCCGGCGCCCGGCCCGCGCATGGCGCCCGACACCGCGCGGCACCTGGCCACGCACTACGGCTCGCTGTCGTTCGACATCGCCCGCCTGGCGAACGAGAACCCGGAGCTGGCCGAGCGCGTCCACCCCGACGCCCCCGAGATCTGGGCGCAGGTCGTGTACGCCCGTGACAACGAGTGGGCCGAGACGGCCGACGACGTGCTGCGTCGCCGTACGACCCTGACGATCCGGGGCCTGGCGACGGACGAGGTCCGTGGCAAGGTCGAGGACCTGCTGGGCAAGAAGAGCTGACGCCCACTCGGCGTGGGTAAGGGGCGGCCTCCATGGAGGCCGCCCCTTACGCATGCCCAGGTGTGCCATGCCGCCGCCACACCGCCGCAACGTTCGGCGCGCACATTTGAAGCATGAAGTTTCAGGTCCTTTCCCTCATCTCCCACTCGCCCCACCCCCTGACCGGTGAACTCCCTTCCGCCGCCGAGCGGTTCGAGGACGTCGTCGAGGTCGGTGTCGAGGCGGAACGGCTCGGATACGACGCGTACGCGGTGGGCGAGCGGCACGCGGGCGCGTTCCTGTCGTCGAGCCCGACCGTGGTGCTCGGCGCGCTCGCGGCACGCACCTCCCGCATCCGGCTCCTGACCGGCGTGACGGTGGTCGCGATCCTCGACCCGGTGCGGGTCGCCGAGGACTACGCGACGCTCGACCAGCTCTCGCGCGGGCGCGTGGAGCTGGTGATCGGCAAGGGCGCCGAGGCGGGCCACTTCGACCTGTTCGGGCTCGACGAGGACCGTCAGTGGGACCTCCAGAAGGAGAAGTACGAACTCCTGCGGCGGCTGTGGCGGGAGGAGAACGTCGACTGGTCGGGCGAGTTCCGGCCCGCCCTGAAGGACGTCACGACCGTGCCGCGCCCCTACGCGGGACCGCCGCGCGTCTGGCACGGCTCCGCGACCTCCCGCAACTCCCCCGAACTCGCCGCCCTGCACGGCGATCCGCTCTTCACCGCCAACGCCATCCAGCCGCGCGCCGCGTACGCGAAGCTCATCGCGCACTACCGGGAGCGGTTCGAGGCGCACGGCCACGACCCGGCGCGCGCCCATGTGGCGGCGGGCTCGGGCGGGTTGCTCATCGCGGACAGCGCGGAGCGGGCGGTGAGCCGCTACCGGGACCTGTACGAGGCGAAGGTGCGCCAGACGTTCAAGCCGCACCTCGAAGGGAAGGCGGGCTACAACACCCCCTTCCGCACCATCGAGGACGCCATCGCCGACGGACCGCAGCTCATCGGCTCGCCGCAGCAGATCATCGACAAGATCCTCGGCTACCACGAGGTGTACCGGCACGATCTGCAGTCGATCTCCGTGGACGGCTTCGGCCTGTCGCGCGGCGAACAGGTCGAAACCCTCCAGCGGTTCGCGGAGGAGATCGCTCCGGTGGTGCGGCGCGAGGCGCCGTCCACGCTGTGGGACCCCTCGTGACCCCTGACCGCGCCGGGCTACGATCCGTACAGGCGTCCGGCCCCGCTCCCCGTACCGCTCACTGCCTCCTGGAGTGACCCATGACCCTCCTCACCACATGGCCGGAGTCCGGCCCCGCGACCGTCGTGCGCCGCACCGCCGACCCCGCCGAGATCGCCGCCGCCCTCGCGCCCCTCGGTGTGCGCTACGAACAGTGGCCGGTCCGCGCGGACGTGCCCGCCGACGCGGACAGCGACACCGTGTTCGCCGCGTACCGCGCGGAGATCGACCGACTCAACGCCGAAGAGGGCTTCCGGACCGTCGACGTCGTCGCCCTGCACCCGAGCGACGACCCCGGCTGGCCCGACAAGGCCAAGGCGGCCCGGCAGAAGTTCCTCGCCGAGCACACCCACGACGACGATGACGAGGTCCGCTTCTTCGTCGCGGGCGCCGGGATCTTCTATCTGCACGCGGCCGGCGAAGTGCACGCCGTCTACTGCGAGAAGGGCGACCTGCTCGGGGTGCCGCGCGGCACGACGCACTGGTTCGACATGGGGACGTCACCGTCGTTCACCGCCATCCGCTTCTTCCACGAGGAGGACGGCTGGATCGGCAACTTCACCGGCAGCCCCATCGCCGAGCGCTTCCCGGACTTCGACACCATCCACGCGGGGTACGCGGAGTCCGCCGCGTGAGCGTGCGCCTCCCGTCCGGCTCCGTGGACGCCGTGGTGCTCGACATCGAGGGCACCACGAGCGCCACCGGATTCGTCGTGGACGTCATGTACCCCTACGCCCGCGAGCGGTTCGGCGAGCTGCTGACCCGGCGGGCCGAGGAGCCCGTCGTGGCGCGGGCCGTGGCACAGGTCCGCGAGGAGATCGGCGAACCGGACGCGGACGCGGCACGCGTCGAGAAGGTCCTCGGCGAGTGGGCCGACGCGGACCGCAAGGCGACCCCCCTCAAGGCCCTTCAAGGCGTCCTCTGGGCCGAGGGTTTCGCCCTCGGGGACCTCGTCTCCCACTTCTACGAAGACGTGGTTCCGGTGCTGCGGCGCTGGTACGCCGCCGGGCTGCGCCTGTACGTGTACTCCTCCGGGTCGGTGGCCGCGCAGCGCGCGTGGTTCACGCACTCCGCCGAGGGCGATCTCACCCGGCTCGTCAGCGGCCTGTACGACACCGAGAACGCCGGGCCGAAGCAGGAGTCCGGCTCCTACCGCGCCATCACCGCCGCGATCGGCGTGCCGGCGGGGCGCACCCTCTTCCTGTCCGACCGGCTCGGGGAGCTGGACGCCGCGCGGGGCGCCGGGTGGCGGACCGTGGGCGTACGGCGGGTCGGGGAGCCGTACTTCGACGCCGGGGTCGGCGGGCATCCGGAGGCGGCCGCCTTCGGGGAGATCGAGTTGTTCTCTGAGCGGAGGACGGACGAATGGACGTGAAGGTGAATCTCGACCTGGACCTCGAGGAGGCCGGGGCCGTGCTCGCCGCCGAGGCCGCGCGGTTCGCCTCCTTCGGCTGGATGCGGGGGACCTCCGGGAACCTCTCCGTCGTCGTCTCCCGCGATCCCGTACGGCTCGCCGTCACCGCCAGCGGGCGCGACAAGGGGGAGCTCACCCCCTCCGACGTCGTCCTCACCGACGACCGGGGCGCCGCCCTCGGGGCCGGGCGGCCGTCCGCCGAGGCCGCGCTGCACGCGCGGGTCGTGCGGCTCACCGGGGCGGGGGCCGTGGTCCACGTCCACACCGTCGCCTCCGTCGCGCTCGGGCGGCGGCGGCCGGAGGGCATCGCCTTCCGGGACCTGGAGATGCTCAAGGGGCTCGGGCATCCCACCCATGAGGTGGCCGTCACCCTGCCGGTGATCGGCAACAGTCAGGACATGGAGGTGCTCGGGGATCGGCTCGAGGCCGCGTTGTCGCCCGGGATGCCTGCGGTGGTGGTGGCTGGGCACGGGTTGTACGTCTGGGGAGCGGACCCTCGCGAGGCGCGGCATCGGGCCGAGGTGGTGGAGTGGTTGCTGGAGCTGGAACTGGCGGGGGGTTGAGCCCTCGCGGGGGCGCCCCAGTCCCGCCCCTTCTCCGAAACCGGGGGCTGCGCCCCCTGGACCCCGCTTGTCGGCGCTTCGCGCCTCGTCCTCAATCGCCGGACGGGCTAGAAG
>NZ_JBHXTE010000060.1:0-55475 GCF_042677545.1 Streptomyces sp. NPDC127108
GAGCAGGGGGGACCCCAATGAGGGGCTGAAACTTGCCGGCACATTTTCTAGCCCGTCCGGCGATTGAGGACGAGGCGCGAAGCGCCGATAGCGGGGGTCCGGGGGCGCAGCCCCCGGGTTCGGGAAGGGGCGGGATTGGGGAAGGCCCCGCAGGGCCCGGCTCAGCCCAGGACCTCGGGCGGCCGCACCACCTCCTCGATGCCCCGCGCAGCGAGGTGCGCCGCGTCCTCGGCCCGGTCCGCGAGGACGAACGCGGGCCGGACCCCGTCCGCGACGAGCCGCGCGAAGGCCTCGAACACGGCCCCACCGGGCGCGCACACGGACCGCCGCGAGAGGTCGGGCCCGGCGTCGACGACGAGCGCGGTCGTCCGGGGCGCGGGCGCGGGACGCCCGTCGCGCCACTCCTTGGCGAGCCGCGCGAGGGACTCCCCGGCGGGCTTGACGCGCCCGTCGTTGGTGAGAAGGCCGAGGCTGTACTCGAGTTCGGGGAAGTCGGCGAGGGAGCGGGAGACGTCGTGGGAGCACCACCAGGTCACGCCCCACACGTCCGCGCAGTCGAGCGCGGCGTTGACGGTGGCCTCGGTGAACTCCGCGGCGGCGCCGGGCGGGATGAGCGGGGCGGGCGCGCCGACCTCCTGGAGCCAGACGGGCCGGCCGGGTTCCAGGGCCCAGGCCTTGGAGAGCTCGATCATGTAGGCGGCGTGCTGCCCGGTGGCGACGCCGTCGCGCCCGTGCCGCTGGGCGGTGCCGTTGAAGACCCAGGAGTGGACGGCGGTGACGGCGCCGAGCCGGGCGGCCTGGGCGGGCGTGAAGGGCTGGTCGTCCTGGTACCAGGCGGCGTCGTACTCGGCGTGCAGGTGCAGCCGCCCGGGGGCGCCCTCCTCGCAGGCGTCGAGGACGGTGCGCAGCCAGGCGTCCGCCTGCTCCGGGGTGATGCGGTCGGGGTCGGGGTGCGGCCCGGCGGCGAACTGGTTGATCTCGTTGCCGATGGTCATGCCGATGAAGTTGGGCCGGTCGGCGAGCGCGGCGGCGAGGGTGCGCAGGTAAGCGCGCTGACCGGACACGACGTCCGGGTCGGTGAAGAGGTTGCGCCGGTGCCAGGTCTGCGTCCACGCGGGCAGGAAGTCGAAGCTCGACAGATGGCCCTGGAGCCCGTCGACGTTCACGTCGAGCCCGCGTTCGGCGGCGGCGTCGGCGAGGGCGACGAGCTGCTCGACGGCGCGCGGGCGGATCAGGGTGCGGTTGGGCTGGAAGTACGGCCAGATCGGGAAGACCCGGACGTGGTCGAGCCCGAGGGCGGCGACGGCGTCGAGGTCACGGCGTACGGCGTCGATGTCGAAGTCCAGCCAGTGGTGGAACCACCCTTGGCTCGGGGTGTAGTTGGCGCCGAAGCGGGGCGGTGCGGCGGGGGCCGCGCCGCGCTGGTCGTCAGACGTCATGCGGATCCTGGTTCTTTGGACGTTCTGTGAACGCTGGTTCTGGAACGGGTGCGCGGTGCGGCGGGCCTCAGCCCTTGACCGCTCCCTCGCCGACGCCGCGGAAGAAGTACCGCTGGAGGCAGGCGAAGAGCACGATCAGCGGCAGGACGGCGATCACGGTGCCCGCGGCGACGAGGCGTTCGTCGTTGGCGAAGGTGCCGTGCAGGTAGTTGAGGCCGATGGTGAGCGTGAACTTGTCGGGGTCGCTGAGCACGATGAGCGGCCACAGGAAGTCGTCCCAGGCGCCCATGAAGGCGAAGATGGCGACGACGGCGAGGGTGCCCTTGACGGCGGGAAGGGCGATGCGGAAGAACCGCTGCCACACGTTGGCCCCGTCGACGAAGGCGGCTTCCTCGATTTCGTAGGGCACGTTGAGGAAGGCGTTGCGCATCAGGAGCACGTTGAGGGCGGAGACGCAGCCGGGCAGCAGCACGCCGATGAGGGTGTTGTTGAGGTTCAGGTCCCGCATCGTCGTGAACTGGGCGATGATGATGCCCTCGACGGGCACCAGCATGGCGAGGATGAACACGAGCGTGGCGGCCTTGCGGCCGCGGTAGCGCAGCCGGGCCAGGGCGTAGCCGGCGAGGGCGGCGCCCACGCAGTTGGTGAAGACGTTCGCGGCGGCGACCTTCAGGGAGTTGAGGGCGTAGTCCCAGACGGGGATGGTGTCGGCGACGCGTTCGTAGTTGTGCAGGGTCGGGTCGGAGGGCAGGAAGCTCGGCGGGGAGCTGAAGATGTTCTCGTGCGGGCCCTTCAGGGACGTCGAGAGCTGCCACAGGAACGGCCCGATCATCAGGGCGAGCATGGCGAGCAGCAGGGTGTAGCGGAGCGCCAGCTCCCACAGGGGCATGCGGCGCCCGTTCTCGTCGGTGACCCGCCGGCGGCGGCCGCGCCCACGGGGTGCGGACCCGGCCGGGTCCTTGCGGGGCGCGGAGGCGTCCTCGGTGGTGGTCGTCGGTGTGGACGTCACCTGTCCTCCTTCCGGTCCGCGCGCAGCACGAGCAGCATCAGCGCGACGGTGACGACGAAGATGACCACGGAGATGGCGGAGGCGTAGCCGACGCGGCCGGTGAGGCCGGTGCCGGTGCGCTGGACCAGCATGACGAGGGTGGTGTCCTCGCCCGCGGGTCCGCCGGTCGGGCCCGCCATCAAGTACACCTCGGAGAAGACCTTGAAGGCGGCGACGGAGGACAGCGCGGCGACCAGGACCATGGTGGAGCGGACGGCCGGGATGGTGACGGAGACGAACCGGCGCACCGGCCCGGCCCCGTCCACGGCGGCGGCCTCGTGCAGTTCGCGGGGCACGTTGGCGAGCGCCGCGAGATAAATGATCATGTAGTAGCCGAGGCCCTTCCAGACCGTCACGGCCATGGCGGAGAACAGCAGCAGCCACTGGTCGCTGAGGAAGCCGACCTTCCCCGCGCCCACCGCCTCCAGGACGGCGTTCACCAGGCCGCGTTCGTCGAGCATCCACACCCAGATCAGGCCGACCACGACGATGGAGGCGACCACCGGCGTGTAGAAGGCCGACCGGAAGAACGTGATGCCGGGGATCTGCTTCTGCACGAGCAGCGCGAGCAGCAGCGGAAGCACGACCAGCGCGGGCACCACCACGAGGACGTACAGCGTGCTGTTGCGCAGGCCGATCCAGAACATGTCGTCGTGCAGCAGCTCGCGGAAGTTCGCGAGCCCGACGTACTTGCCCTCGACCAACTGCCGTTTGTCCGTGAAGGAGTTGATGATCGTGCTGACGAACGGATAGAGGATGAAGATGCCGACGACGGCGAGGCCGGGGGCGGCGAACAACCAGGGGCTGGTGACGAGTTGACGGCGGATCCGGCGCCTTGGCCGGGCGGCGGCCTTCGACTCCGCGGCGGGGCGGGCGGTGGCCGGTGCGGGTGCGGCTGCTGTGCTCTTCATGCGCTCGGGCTCAGCTCTGCTTCAGCAGCCGGTCACAGGCCTTGACAGCGTTGTCAAGCGCTTCCTTGGGGCTCTGCTTGCCCTGCAGCGCGCGGGCGACGGCGTTGCGCAGCTCGATCTTCATCTGCTCGCTGAACAGGACGGGCGTGTAGTTCACGGCCGTCTTCAGGGACTTGGCGGCGGCGATGCGCACCCGGGTCTCGTCCGAGCCGTCCTGCTTGGTGAAGTACGGGTCGTCCAGGGAGCCCTTGGTGCTGGGGAAGATGGCGACCTTCTTGGCGAAGGACATCTGGCGCTGCGCGTCGGTGACGAAGTGCGCGAAGGCGACGGCGGCGGGCGTCCGCTTGGTGCGGGTGTTCACCATCACGCCCATCACGTACATGTTGTCCTTGCCGGTGCTGCTGATCTGCGGCGTGATGCCGATGTTCTTGTAGAGCCGCGGCGCGTCCTTCTTGAACTTCTCCAGGTCCAGGGCGCTGCCCGGGTTCATGGCGACGGCCTCGGTGAGGAACTTCTTGCCCGTCGACTCCGGCGTGGCCGTCAGCGCCTGCCCGTCCAGGGCCTTCGCGTCGTACAACTCCTTGTACTTGGTGAGGAGTTCGACGCCCTTGGTGTCGTTGAAGGTGAAGCCGGTGCCTTCCTTGTTCATCAGGGGCACGCCGTAGCGCCCGAAGTCCTCGATCGTCGGGACGTTGGCGAGCGTGGCGACCTGGCCGTCGCTCTTCTTCGCCAGCTCCTCGGCGTCCGCGAACAGCTCGTCATAGGTCTTCGGCGGCTTGTTCGCGTCCAGGCCCGCGTCCTTGAACAGCCGCTTGTTGTAGAACAGCGGCCCGGTGTTCAGGTACCAGGGGAAGGCGTACGTCCCCTCGAGGCCCGGCACCTGGTGGCTCTTCCAGGCGCCCGGCAGGTACTCCTTCTCGTACTTGCCCGCCGCCTTGTCCAGGTCGAGGGCGATCCCGGCCTTGGCGAGCGGGGCGACCAGGTCGGGCGAGACGTTCACGACGTCGGGCAGGGTGCCGCCGGCGGCGTCGGCGCTGATCTTGTCGGCGTAGCCCTCGCCGGGCTGGTCGACCCACTTCACCTTCGCGTCGGGGTACTTCTGCTCGAAGTCGTCGATCAGACCCTCGAAGTAGGACTTGAAGTTGGCCTTCAGGTTCCAGGTCTGGAAGGTGATCTCGCCCTCGACCTTGCCGGAGGCGTCGGACGAGCCGCTCTCGTCGCCGCCGCCGCACGCGCTCAGCGGCAGCATCACGGCGGCGAGCGCGGCGGCGACGACCGCCCTGCGAGGGCTTCTGGATATCCGGGAATGACGCACGGTGAACGGCTCCTTTGCTCGGCCCGGCGTGGGCGGTCACGACCTCGGCCCGCGGCGCCGGCCGCGGCGAATCGTGCCGAGGCAGACCCTGCATGGAGCGGAAGTGAAAAGTCAATGGATTGGGGACGATTTGCTGCGCCGGATCCCGTTCGCGGGTACGAACTCGCTGCTCAGAAGCGTTTGTTGAATCCCTTGCGAGGAACAGCTAATGCGCTTTAGGCTGACCCAGCTCAAGCGCATTAGTACGTACGAGGTCGAGCCGCCGTGCGTACCCGGCAAGGCATGCGTGTACCGCGGCAGGGACCCTGCGTAACGCCGCAGGCGGAAAGGGGCAACGCGTGCAAGGCAAGCGGTCACCGGCACGCCGGCCGACCATGAAGGACATCGCACGGCGCGCCGGAGTCTCCGAGAGCGCCGTCTCCTTCGCGCTCAACGACCGTCCCGGAGTCTCCGACATCACCCGCGACCGGGTGCGCAGGGTCGCCGAGCAGTTGGGCTGGCGCCCGAGCACCGCGGCCCGCGCCCTGTCAGGCGAGGGTGCGGCGACGGTGGGAATGGTGGTGGCGCGGCCCGCGGCCACGCTCGGCGTCGACTCGTTCTTCCTCCAGCTGATCTCCGGTGTCCAGGAGGTCCTGGCCGAGCGCCAACTGGGCCTGCTCTTCCAGGTCGTGGAGGACGTCGAGGCGGAGTGCGCGGTGTACCGGCGGTGGTGGGCCGAGCACCGCGTCGACGGGGTGCTCGTCGTGGACCCGCGCACGGACGACCCGCGGCCCGCGCTGCTCTCGGAGCTGGGCATTCCGGCGGTCCTGACCGGCGGAGTGCCCGACCCCGAGAGCGAGCCGCGCCCCGGCCTTTCCACCGTCTGGGCCGACGACGCCGGCGCCATGGAGTCCGTCGTCGGCCATCTGCACGCCCTCGGCCACCGCCGCGTCGTGCACATCGCCGGGCTGCCCGGCCTCGCGCACACCGAGCGCCGCATCCGCACCCTGCGGGCCGAGGCCGACCGGCGCGGCCTGACCGAGGTGCGGTCGGTGACCACGGACTACTCGGACTCCGAGGGCGCCGCGGTCACACGCCGCGTCCTCGGCTCGCAGACGCCGCCGACGGCCCTGGTGTACGACAACGACGTGATGGCGGTGGCAGGGGTGGCCGCCGCGGCCTCCCTCGGGTTCGGCGTGCCGGACGACGTGTCGGTGGTGGCCTGGGAGGACTCGGCGCTGTGCCGGATGGTGCACCCGTGGCTCACCGCGCTGTCCCGCGACACGGTGTCCTTCGGCCGCACGGCGGCGCGCGAACTCCTCGGACTCCTCGACGACGGCCCTTCGGGGACGGTGCAGGTGCCGCTGCCCCGGCTGATCGAGCGGGAGAGCACGGGGGCGGTGCGGGGTCCGGCGTCCGGCTGAGGCCGGGCGGACCCCGGCGGTCCGGTGGCGTCCAGGCGCCTCGGGGACCTTCGCGGCGTCGGATCGCGGGCCTTGTGACGTCGGGGAGACTGGGGCCATGGACCGGACGGAGACACGACGGATCAGCGAGGCGCTCGGCCGTGCGGTGGTCGGGGCGCGCCCGCTGGCGGGTGGGTTCTCCCACGAGACGACGCTGCTCGAACTCGCCGGTGGCGGGCGCGTGGTCGCGCGGCTCGGCGGGGCGGCGCCCGCCGTGGAGGCCGCGGTGATGGCGGCGGGGCGCGCCCGTGTGCCCGTGCCCGAGGTCCTGCACGTGCTGCCCGCCGTGGTGGAGCCGGAGGAGGCCCGCGCCGCGATGATCCTGGAGTACGTGCCGGGGACACCGCTCAGTCACGTACTGGGTGGCGGCGGGGTCGACCGGGACTCCCTGACCGCGCTCGGCACCGAGGTCGGCCGTGTCGTCGCCCGCGTCGGGACCGTGCCGTTCGACCGGCCCGGCTTCTTCACGGACGACCGGCTCACCGTCGGACAGGACGAGCAGCCGTGGTCACGGCAGTTGCCGGAGGTCGCCGAGGCGTGCGTGGCCGCGGTGCCCGGGGAACGGCTCGACGCCGCCACGCGGCGGGCCTGGGTGAAGCTGTGCGAGGCCCACGCGCCCGCCCTGGAGCGCGTGGACCACCTGGCATGCCTGGTGCACGCCGACGTCAACCCCAAGAACGTCCTGGTGTCACGGGCGGGTTCGGGCTGGCGCGTGGACGCCGTCCTGGACTGGGAGTTCGCCTACTCCGGCTGTCCGTACGGGGACGCGGCGAACATGCTGCGGTTCGGTGACGCGTACCCCGACGGCTTCCTGGACGGCTTCCGGGAGGGGTTCCGTACGGGAGAACACGCCCGTCCCCTCGCCGCGGACTGGGAGTACCTGGGCCGGGTCCTCGACCTGTTCGCCCTCAGCGACCTGGTGACACGGCCAACGGGGCACGAGGTCGCGGACGCGGCGGCCGAGGTGATGCGGCGGTGGGTGGTGCGGCCGTTCACGTGAGGGCCTGGTCCATGGGGCCCGGGTCACCTACGGGCGCGGGCGGTCCGGCTCACGTCGCGGGCCTGCGCGCGAGGAACACGAACTCCCTGCCCGGCCGGTCGGGCGCGTCCCGTACGTCCACCACCGCGAACCCCTCGGCGACCAGGTCCGCCTCGACCTCCTCGCGCTCGCGGAACCGCAGCGTCGAGTCCGCCGTCAGGACCGACCCGTCCGCGGCGAACACACAGTTCCCACGGAACGTCACGAGCGGTCCTTCGACCTCCAGCAGGTCGAACCAGCTCTCGACCACGCCGAAGCCGGGAACGTCCGTCACGCTGTACGAGTCCTCGCGGTTCCACTCCTGCCAGGCACGCCGCGCCGGAACGCGGGTCTCGAACACGAGATGCCCGCCCGGACGCAGCGCCGTGCGGGCTCCCTTCAGGGTCGCCCGCCACTCCCCCGGATCGGTGATCGCCTGGGCGACGTTCGCCGTCATCGTGGCGAGGTCGGCCCGGAGCGGCGGCAGCGCCGTCGCGTCGCCGTGGATCCACCGCACCCGCTCGGCGTCCGCCTTGGCCCTGGCCACGTCGAGGGAGGCCGCGGCCGGGTCGACGCCGACGACGTCGATGCCCCGGGCGGCGAGGAGCAGCGCGAACACTCCGGTGCCGCAGCCGATGTCCAGGACCTGCCGGGCCCCGAACTCCTCGGCGAGGCGCAGATACGGGTCGAGGTCACCGCGGTCGGGGTCGAGCGGGTCGTAGAGGGCGGCGAGGCGCGGGTCCTGGAAGTGATCGGCTGCCATGACGGCGAAGGTATCCGGAGGCGGCGGCCGGGGCAGGGGATTTTCCGCCGACCCCGACCCCGGCCCGCCCCCGACGCCGACCACGGCCTCGGCCCCGACCCGCCCTCGACCCCGGCCACGGTCGGGCCCCCGAGGCGGATCAGGGCCGGGCCTCCACGGCGTCCTGCTCGCAATCGGGCGCCGCCGGAGCCGGACCCTCCGGCGCGGGCAGCGTCGCCCGGCGCAGACCGGGCACGCACACCGCCACGAGCACCGCCGCCCCGGCGCACACCACGCCGTTGACCACCGCCGCGCCCGCGGGGCTGAACCACCGTGCCACCACCGCGACTTCCACGTCGCCGACCACGTCGCCCGTGGTGCCCTGGGTGGCGAGGACGCCGACCACGCGCCCGCGCAGCCGGTCGGGGGTGTGGTGCTGGACGAGGGCGTACTCCAGGATCTCGTGGACCGTGCCCGCGGCGCCGCCGATCGCCAGCATCACGACGGCGACCGCCACCTGGCCGCTGAGGCCGAAGCCGACGGTCGCGAGGCCGCCCGTGCACGCGGCGGCGAGGAGCACGCGGCCCGGGCGCGCGGCCCGCGTGAGCCAGCCGCTGGTCGCCGAGACGAGGACCGCGCCCACGGCGGGGGCGGTGTACAGCAGGCCGAGCACGACCTCGCCGCCGCCGAAGCGGGTGTCCACCATCTCCGGGAACAGGACCACCGGCAGGTTGAACAGGGCGGTGACGCCACCCAGGGCCAGGAGGCCGCCGACGACGCGGTTGCGCGCGGCGTACCGGAACGCGGCGAGCAGCGAACCGCTGTCGTCTTCCACGCCGTCGCCGGGGGCCTCGCGCGGGGCAGGTGGCAGCGGTCCGACGCGGCGGAGCAGCAGCGTCGTCACGCCGGTGGTGACGGCCGTGACGGCGAACACCGGCCCGGGGCCGCTCAGGGCGAGCAGCACGCCGCCGAGGAACGGCGCGGCGATCGAGCCGATCTCGCCGGTGAGGGAGATCAGCGCCCCGGCAGCGGGGAGTTGGTCGGGGCGGACGAGGGTCGGGGCGACGGCCATGAGTGCGGTGACGCTCACCCCGGTGGCGAGGCCGTCGAGAGCCACGCACACGAAGACCGCCCACAGCCGGGGCTCGGGCAGGAAGGCGTTGGCCGCGAGGCCCGCGAAGGCGAGGGCGGCGCAGGCCCTGGCGCGGATGATGAGGCGGCGCCGGTCGGTGCGGTCGGCTGCCCAGCCGCCCCACAGCGAGCCCAGGAGCACCGTGACGCTCATGATCATGCTGGTGACGGCGACGGGGAACGTGGCTCCCGTGAGCCCGTAGACCTGCGCGGACAGGGCGACCGCCGCCATGCCGAGGCCGAACAGGGACACGACGCGCGCGATGAAGATGGCGCGGAAGTCCGCGCTGGTGCGCAGCGGTTCGATGTCGATCAGGAGGTCACGCGCCCGCACGGAGGGCTCCCGCGGGGGTGGGAAGGGCGGCTGCAGCGGCCATGGTCAGGTCCTCGTCTCCGGATGCGCGAACCGCCCATGCGGTAAGGCGAGCCTTACCCAATGATCGGTCCGCACCCGGAGTCAAGTCGGGCCAGTGACCCCCGAATCGGCACAAACGAGGCCCTCGTTCACCGCGCCGGACGCCCTCGCGCAGCCACGGAAGCGCCAGTTCCGGAGGCGCTGGTTCCGGAACCGCCTCCACCCGCCCGCGCCCGCGCGTAGGCACCCGGCGTACGCCCGAAGTGCTTGCGGAACGCGAGGATGTAGCCGTTCGTGCTCACGAACCCCACCCGCGCCGCGACCGCGCCCACTTGATGCCCCTGCGCGAGGAGCGTGAGCGACTGGTTGAGGCGCAGCCGGGTGCGCCACTCGGAGAAGGCGAGCCCGGTCTCCGCGCGGAAGGCGCGGCGCAGGCTCGTCGAGCTGGTGAAGAGGCGCTCCGCCCACTCCGACGCGGTCCGCGGGTCGTCGGGCCGCCGCAGCAGCGCCCCCGCCACCGCCCGGGCGGCGCGGCTCGTGGGCTGCGGCAGCGGCAGGCAGTCAGCCTGGCCGTCCGTCAGGGTGGTGAACAGCACGGTGTCGTCGGGCGCGGCACCCGGCACGTCGGCGTCGCGCATGCGCCCGAGGAGCAGGCGGCGCTGGGCCGCGCTGACGTTCACGAGCGTCGCGCCCCCGTACGGCAGGTGATGCCGCGCGGGGTCGAACGTCTCGCTGAGCACCAGGGCGTCGGGGTCGAAGCGGGCGCTGTGCGGCAGGCCCGCGGGCAGCCACACGGCGACCGACGGGGACAGTTCGTAGTCGACGCCGAGGGCCGTGACGACGATGCGGCCGAGCGGCACGTAGAGGAACTGGTGGGTGTCGTGGACGTGCGTCGGATGCCCCTGCGGCGTCACGAAGTCGTCGTCCGGCCACACCGTTTCGTACCGCGCGTCCGCCCTCACCGATTCCCCCTGCCCTCGCGGTCCACGGATTGACCTCTGAGTGTGAGCTGTGCGCCTCCGACTTGGATCGTCGAAAGCTAGGTAAGGGTAACCTAACTTTTTGTACGACCTGTGAGGAGCACAACCACCCATGACCCCTACGTCCCCGCCGGTGACGCCATCGTCGCCACTGGCCGGAGGGCGTCGCGCGAGACCGCGGCACGCACGCGCCGCCCTCGTCACGACGCTCGCCGTGGCAGCCCTCGTGGCCACCCTGATCGCGAGCGTCGGTCTCGGCGCCCGGGACATCTCGCCGCTGGAGATCGTCCGCATCCTGCTGCACCCCGGCGCCGAGGACTACAACTCCCAGGTGCTGTGGACCGAACGCGTCCCCCGGACGTTCCTGGGGCTCGCCGTCGGCGCGGCCCTCGGCGCCTCCGGCCTGATCATGCAGGCGCTCACCCTGAACCCCCTGGCCGACCCGGGCATCCTCGGCATCGAGCAGGGCGCCGCGATGTTCGTGGTCCTCGGCATCCTCTTCCTCGATCTCACCGGAGTGCGGGGCTACTTCTGGATGGCGCTGCTCGGGTCCGGGGTGACCGCCGTGCTCGTGTACCTGATCGGCACCCGCACCGACGCGGGCGGCAGCACCCTCGGCCTGGTCCTCGCCGGGGTGGCGCTAGCGGCCGTGATGTCGTCGCTGATCACGCTGATGGTGGTCCGTGACGAGGCGGTCTACGCCCACCTGCGGTTCTGGTCCGTGGGCCAGCTCACCGGCCGCGCGGGCGTCCTCGGCCAGGCCGTCCCCTTCGTCGCCGCGGGCCTTCTTCTCGCCCTGCCGCTCGGGCGCACCCTCAACATCCTCGGCCTCGGCGACGAGACGGCCCGCGGTCTTGGCGTGCGGGTGGAGCGCGCCCGGCTGGCGAGCGCCGCCGTCGCGGTGCTGCTCTGCGCCGCCGCCACCGCCGCCGTGGGCCCCGTCGCCTTCGTCGGACTCGTGGCCGCCCACTGCGCGCGCCTCCTCGCCGGGACCGACCACCGCTGGTCCCTGCCCCTGGCCATGCTGCTCGGCGCGGTCCTGCTCACGGCGGCCGACACCGCGGGACGGCTCGTCGTCGACCACGGCGAGATCCAGGTCGGCGTGATGACCGCGGTCGTCGGCACCCCCTTCTTCATCTGGCTCGCCCGGCGCCGGAACCTGGTGCGGATGTGAGCGCCGTCGCCGTCGAGTCCCGGCCCGCGCCCGCCGTGGCCAAGGAACACGCCCTCGCCCTGCTGCGCGCCACCCGCCGTGCCCGGCGGCGCAGGACCGCCGTCGTCGCCGTCGTGCTCACCGTGCTGCTGCTCGGCCTGACGTCGGCCTCCGTCCTCCTCGGCGGCGTCGGGAAGGTCGACCCGGCCGACGTGCTGCCCGCCGCGTTCGGCCTCCGTACCGGGCTCGCCGACTACATGATCTTCCAGTTGCGGATGCCGAGGGCCCTCGCGGCTCTGCTCGCGGGCGCGCTGTTCGGCCTCGCGGGCGCCCTCTACCAACGCCTCATCCGCAATCCGCTGGCCACTCCCGACATCGTCGGCATCTCGGCGGGGGCGGGCGCCGGTGCCACCACCGTGCTCCTGTACGCGCCCGCGTCCGTGGCCCTCGGCACCCCGCTCGCGGCGGTCGGCGGCTCGTTCCTGCTCGCCGCCGCGGTGTACGCGCTGAGCTGGCGCCGCGGCGTCGACACCTACCGGCTCGTGCTGGTCGGGATCGGGCTCAGCGCGGTCTGCACCGCGTACACCAACTACCTGTTCACCGTGGCCGATCAGCACAGCATCGCCATCGCGATGCGCTGGCTCGTCGGCAGCACGAGCGGCGCGGACTGGGACGGCGTCACCACGCTCTCCCTCGGCCTCGGCGGCTGCCTGCTCGCCACGGCGCTGCTGCACCGGCCGCTCGGCAGCATGTCCCTCGGCGACCAGCTCGCCACCGGACTCGGCACCCGGGTGGGGTTCGTGCGCGTCGCGGCACTGCTCGTCGGCGCGGCCGCGGCCGCCCTCGCCACCAGCGTCGTCGGGCCCATCGGCTTCGTCTCGCTCATCAGCGGGCCCGTCGCCGCGCGCCTCGCGGGCGCGGACCGCGCCCTCGTGCTCGCGCCGCCGGTCGGTGCCGTCATCGTCATCGGGGCCGACGTCCTCGCGCAGAACGCCCCGCTCATCAGCCCGGTGCCCACCGGGGTCCTCACCGCGCTCCTCGGCGCTCCCTATTTCGTCTGGCTGATCCTCAGGCGCGGACAGAAGGCATCCTCGTGACCCGAAGGCCCACGGCCCCGAAGACCCTCAGCAGGCCGCCCCGCGCGCCTGCCGCAGAGGCCCGCCTGGAGGCCCGCGGCGTCACCGTCGGCTACGGCGACGCGCCCGTCATCGAGGGCCTCGACCTGCGGATCGAGGAGGGCCGGATCACCGCGCTCGTCGGCCCCAACGCCTGCGGCAAGTCGACGCTCCTGAAGTCCCTCGCCCGGCTCCTTCCGCTGGCCGCCGGTTCGGTGCTGCTCGAGGGCGCCGACATCCACCGCCTGCCCACCCGGGAGGTGGCCCGGCGCCTCGGCGTCCTGCCGCAGTCCCCGCTCGCCCCCGAGAGCATCACCGTGGGCGACCTCGTCTGGCGGGGCCGCCATCCGCACCGGCAGTTCGGGCAGCGCCGCACCGAGGCCGACGACGAGGCCATCGCCGACGCGCTGCTCGCCACGGGCACCGCGGAGCTGATCGACCGGCCCGTGGACGCGCTCTCCGGCGGCCAGCGCCAGCGCGTGTGGATCGCCCTGGCCCTCGCCCAGGACACCCCGACGCTGCTCCTCGACGAGCCCACCACGTACCTGGACATCGCGCATCAGATCGAGGTCCTCGACCTGCTCGCCGACCTCAACGAACAGACCGGCAAGACCATCGTGCTCGTCTCGCACGACCTCAACCAGGCGGCCCTGTACGCCTCGACGATCGTCGCCCTGCGCGACGGCCGCGTCGTCCGCCAGGGCCCGCCCGCGCAGGTGCTCGACGCGGACCTCGTGGCCGAGGTGTTCGGCCTGGACTGCGTCGTCGTCCCGCACCCCCGTACCGACCGGCCGCAGATCTTCCCCCTCGGCCGCCGCCACCTCACGCAGGAGATATGACCATGAACCGCCCCGCAAGACCCGTCGCAGGACGCGGCGCCACCCGGATCCTGCTCGCCGCCACCGCCTGCCTCGCCCTTGTCACCGGCTGCGGCGGCGCCGACGACGACAAGGGGAACAAGTCCGGCAAGGCGGGCGCGGGTTCCGGCGCCTTCCCGGTGTCCCTCACCAACGCCTGGGGCACGACGGAGGTCGGCGACAAGCCGGTCAAGGTGGCCACCGTGTCCGACGGCGACACCGACATCGCGCTGGCCCTCGGCGTCGTACCGGTGATCACGCCGGACGCGGAGGACGGCGGCCCCGTGCCCGAGTACAAGCAGCGCGCCCTGGACAAGCTCGGCGTCGACAAGCTGAAGACGTACGACGACACCGACGGCACGGACTACGAGGCCATCGCGGCCGAGGCCCCGGACGTCGTCCTCGGCATGAGCACCTGGTCGATGGAGGCCGACTACGCCAAGCTCAAGCCGATCGCCCCGATCGTCACCTACGCCGACAAGAAGGACGCCGACGCCCTGACCTGGCAGGAGCGTCTCACCACCGCCGCCAGGGCGCTGGGCCTGAGCGACCGCGCGGAGAAGGTCATCGCGGCCAACAAGAAGGCCGTCACCGACGCGGCGGCCGCGCACCCCGAGTTCAAGGGCAAGACGTACACGTACGCCGTCGTCCACCCCGAGCAGATCACCTTCATGTCCCACGCCGACCAGGACCCGGGCGTCTTCGAGCAGTTGGGCCTGCGCAAGACCGCCGAGGCGAAGGACCACTCCGCCAAGAAGAACGCGGTCGGCCTGGAGAACCTGGACGAGCTGGAGGCCGACGTCCTGCTGCTCACCTATCCGTTCGGCGACGAGGGGCTGCTGTCCGCGTCCGAGCTGGAGAGCAACAAGCTGTTCCGGTCCCTCGACGTGGTGAAGCAGAAGCACACCGCGGTCATCCCCGCGAAGAACACCCTCTCCTCCGCCATCGCCTACCCCGACGCGCTCAACGCCCCCTGGGCGGTCGAGAAGCTCACGCCGATCCTCGCCGACGCCGTCGCGGGCAAGTGAGCGCGGCCCGCGCACGCACGAAGGAGCACCACCATGCCCACCCGTAACCCCCGTTCGGTCGTCACGTTCCCCATCGTGCTCAGGGAGCTGACGGTCCTGCGCGCCGAGAACATCACGCCGGGGATGCGCCGACTCACCCTCGGCGGCGCGCAGTTGCGCGCCTTCACGCGCGCCGGCCTCGATCTGCCGGAGCTGCGCACCGAGGGCTTCGACGACCATGTGAAGTTCTTCTTCGCCGACGACGAGGGCACGCTCGTGCTGCCCGGACAGAACGTCAGCAGCCTGGACTGGCCCGCAGACGGGCGGCCCGTCGCCAAGGACTACACGCCCGTCCGCTTCGACCCGGACGCCGGTGAGATCGACTTCGACTTCGTCCGGCACGCGGACGGTGTGGCCTCGACGTGGGCGGAGCGGGTCGCGCCGGGCGAGAGCGCGTGGATCGCGGGGCCCAAGATGTCCCACAGCCATCCCGAGGGCGTCGACTGGCTGCTCGTCGTAGGCGACGAGACGGCGCTGCCCGCGATCGGCCGGTGGCTCGCCGAGATGCCCGCGGGCACGGTCGCCCGCGTGTTCGTCGAGATCGCCGACGACAGCCACCGCCAGGAGCTGCCGACCCGCGCGGACGCCGAGGTCGTCTGGCTGTCGCGGGACGGCGCCCCCGCGGGCACCACCGACCTCCTGGAGCGGGCGGTCCGGGACATGGAGTGGCTGCCCGGCACCGCGTACGCCTGGGTCGCGGGCGAGACCGTCACGCTCAAGGGCATCCGCCGCCACCTGGTCACCGAACGCCAAGTGCCGCGCGAGCACACCCACATCACGGGCTACTGGCGCCGCACCGCGCCCGCCCCGGCGGCTCCGGTCGACGCCGACGCGCACGGCCCGGTCGACGCCTACCACCCGGAGGAGGCCGACGACCCGCACGAGCGCCTGCACCGGCTGACCGACCCCGCGCCCGGCCACGCCATCCGCGCCGCCGTCACCCTCGGCCTGTTCGAGCTGGTGGACGGCGGCATCCGGGACGCGACCCGCCTCGCCGAGCGCACCGGCGCCGACCCCGGCACGCTCACGGCGCTGCTCACCTACCTCGTGTCCATCGACCTCCTCGCCCTCGACGGCGACGGCTACCGGCTCACCCCCGTCAGCGAGGAACTGGTCGAGGACGACCACTCCGCCGACGAGTACCACCTCGGTGGCGCCCAGGCCGCGCTCGACGCCTCGTTGAGCGGTCTGGTGCCCACCTTGCTGACGGGCAGGGCCGGTTACCGCACCTCGGCCGGGGAGACCTTCGTCGAGGCCATGGCGCACGACGCCCTTCTGGCCGGGACGGCGCGGGCCGCGGTCGAGGAGGAGGCCCGCTGGATCGCCCCCGGTGTCGTGCGCGCCCACGACTGGTCGGCGGTGCCCGAGGTGACCGCGACCGGTCCCGGCTCGGGCACGGTCGTAGGCGCCCTGGTGCGTGCCTTCCCCGGGCTGCGGGCCCGCGTCACCGCGCTCCCCTCGGTCCTGCGGGTGCTGCGCGAGGAGATCCTGGACACGGATGTGCTGGCGCACGTCGACCTGGTGCCACAGCCGGGCCCCGTCCCCCCGGCGGGATCGCGGACACTCCTGATGTGCCGTCAACTCGCCTGGCTGGCCGACGAGGACGCCGAGCACCTGCTGGCCGAGACCGCCGCCGGGCTGGCCGTGGACGGCACCCTGCTCCTGGTCGAGCAGGTCACCGCGGCCGACCCGGACGACGCCGACGCTCCCCTGGACCACCTGCGCCTGAAGTGCGCGTTCGGCTCCGGCGTGCGGGACGCGGCCCGGCTGGCCGCCCTGGCGGAGCGGGCCGGGCTCACGGTGGGGGCCTGCCACGACATCGGCTGGGACCATCGCCTGTGGGTCCTGACGGCACCCGGCCGTCCCGGGCGGCGGTGAGGCCGCGTCAGGGCGCGGCGAGGTGGCGGGTGTCCCCCACGCTGACGACCTGGCGGTTGTGGAAGAAGTCGTCCTCGCGCAGCACCGTGATGCTCCCGGACGGCGCGCGGAAGCTGACGGAGCCGACGGACTCGTACGGCATCCTGATCCAGGCCGTGACGACGAAGGTCAGGGCGAACCCGTGCGTGACGACGATCTGGTGCTCGCGCGGGCGTCGGAGGAGTTCGTCCATGGCGTCGTAGACGCGGCGCGCGCACTCGCCCCTGGTCTCGGCGCCCGGCAGGCCCTCGTGGTGCCCCATCCGGTCCCCGTCGGCCGGGGGCGGCACGAACCGCCGGTCGAGCCACTCCTGCGGGCCGCCCTCCGCCTCGCCGTACGACTTCTCCCGCAGCCTGCGGTCCAGAAGCGGCTTCACACCGAAGAGTTCGCCCACCGCGTCGGCGGTGTGCGCGGCGCGGCGCAGGTCCGAGGAGACCACCTCGACGTCCGCGCCCTCGGGGATGTCGGCGCGCAGCGCCCGGGCGATGGCACCCGCCGCGCTGCGCCCGGCGGGCGTGAGGTCGGAGTCGTGCCAGCCGCCGACCACCTTCTCGATGTGGTGCGTGGCCTCCGGGTGGGCGATGACGTGGATGCTGCGCATCGGGGCGTGCCTTTCGCGTGCGTACGGGACGTGGGTCTTCGCTGTGCTCACCGCGCTCAAGGGTGCGGCACCGGCTAGGAGTCCGGCGTGGCGGTCGCCGAGCGCGCCGCCTCCCCGTCCTTGCCGCCCCCGGTGTTCCCGGCGTCCCCTGCACCCGTCGCGCTGTTCGCACTCCTCGTATCCTCCGTCATCGTGCGGGGGCGCACCCACAGGAGGGCGCCCGCGAGCAGGACGGCGCCGCCGAGCAGCCAGCGTGGGGAGCCCTCCGGGAGGTGTCCGATGACCAATCCCGTTCCGGCGCCGACCAGTTGGAGGGAGAGCGACTGGACGGACAGGGCGGTGGCGCGGCCCGAGCTGTCGACGCGCCGGTGCAGGATGTCGTTCTCGCTCGGGCCCGCGGCGCCGAGGCCCACGTACACCAGGGCGTAGCCGAGTACCGCGAGGGTGAGCGGGGCCGGGCCCGAGGCGACGGCGGTGAGGCCGAGGAGCAGCAGACCGCCCGCGGAGGCGCCGAGGCCCACGAGGACCGCGCGCTCGCTCCCGCCCGTGTACCTGGCGAGGGGCGGCGCGAGGTGGCTGCCCGCCATCGAGCACAGGTATCCGGCGCAGGCGAGGCCCGCGAAGAGCACCGCCCCCGACTCCGGCGCGCCGGTCAGGTCGACGGCCCTGCCGGGTGTCAGGACCTCCACGGTGATCAGCGCGCTGCCCGCGGCACCGGCGCTGAGGACGATCCGCCGCACCAGCGCGTCCCGGCCGCCGAGGCGGACTCCGGCGACGACGGTGGCGGGGACGCCGCGCAGCACTCCGCGCAGGGTGGTGCGCTGCCGGGGCGGCTCGGGCAGCGCGGTCAGGACGTACGCGAGGAAGCCGACCTCGACGACCGCGCCGAGCAGGGCCGGTACGGACAGCGGGATGACGAGCCCCGACGTGGCGTCGCCCAGGCGGGCGCCGAGGTCGGGGCCGAGGCCGAGGAGCCAGGGCAGGGCGCCGCCGATCAGGACCCCGGCCGCGAGGGCCGCGGAGGTGGCGGCGCCGCCACGGGCCAGGCCGGTGCGCAGCTCGGCGTCGGGGCCCGCGCTCGCGTGCACCGTGTCGACGTACCAGGCCTCGGCGGGGCCGCTCGACAGGGCGCGGCCCGCGCCCTTGAGGGCCATGCCGAGGGCGAGCACCCAGGCGGTGGTGCCGAGCGCGTGCAGGACGAGCGCGACGAGGTCGAAGAGGCCCGCCGCGGCGAGCACGGCGCGCCGTCCGAGCACGTCGGACAGTCCCCCGGTGGGGAGTTCGAGGGCGGCGGCGGTGAGGGAGTGCGCGGCGACGCATCCGGCGACGGCCGCGAGGGCGAGCCCGCGCCCGGTCATGAGCGCCACCATGGGCGCGATGGCCAGGCCGAGCGGCAGCCAGAACAGCGCGCAGACGGTGACGTAGCGGCGGCGGGCGGTGCGGGGGTCGAGGGGGGCCGGGCCTGGGCCGGGGCCGGGAAGGCGGGGTCCGGCTATCGGGGCGCTGGAGTCAGTCATGGGTGTAACCCCGCACGCGTCTCGGAGCGGCCGCGCCCGCCTCGGCGGAACCGCCCGCTTCAGCGGAACCGCCCTCCCCAGCGGCACTGTCGGCCTCGACGGAACCACCTGCGCCAGCAGCGCCCCCGGACTCCGACACCCCAGACTCCGGCACCCCGGACTCCGGCGCCCCGGCCCCCTCGTCCCGCACCCCCGGCCCGACGATCGGCAGCCCCGCGAAGACCACCGCGACCTTCTCGGCCCGCGCCTGCCCCGCGTCGCGCGCCGTCAGCTCCTCCAGCTTGTCCTCGAAGGTCTGCTTCAGCTCGGTCAGCGACTCGGGCGTGAGGAGCGGCATCAGGTCCGTGATGCCGGACGGTTCGAGCCAGTCCCGGCCGAGCCGCCCGGCGGCCTTGGCCGCCTCGTACCACCCAAGGAGCTCCCCCAGGTGGGCGACCTGGCGGCGGGCCATCTTGCCGGTGAACTCGCGGCCGACCGGGGACGCGTCCATGGCCGCGTGGTCCCACGTGGTCACCTCGTGCACCGCGCGCCAGCGGCGCTCGCGGCTGTCGCGGTGCTCCGCCTCGGCGACGAACGCGTACTTCGCGAGGACGCGCAGGTGGTAGCTGGTGGAGGCGGACGACTCCCCCGTCCTGGCCGCCAGCTCGCTGGCGGTGGCGGGTCCGTCCATGCGGAGCAGGCCGAGCAGCCGGACCCGCAGCGGGTGGGTCAGCGCCTTGATGGCGGCGGGCTCGCGCTCCGGGTCGAGGACCCGCAGACGGTCCGCCGGGCGCTCCGCGTCACGCTCTTCGTCTGCCATACGGCGAGCGTAGAACGCCCGGACCACTTTCCCAAAGTCTTTTTGCAGAATTTCTTTGGGAAAGCAGCCAGGGGTGGCGCGGCCCACTGCCCCGGACATGCCGCGCCCCCCGCCGCGACTCGCGACGGGGGGCGTGGGGCGCGCTCACACAGGGTCAGTCGATACCGGGAAGGATGTGCGGCTCAGCGAGGTCGTCCTCGTATCCGGCGAGCCGGATGGGGGCCGCCTTGGCCCACGCTTCCAGGTTGCGGAGCCTCTGGGGGCGTCCGCCCCCCTCACCGCCGCGATCGGCCGGTCGCTTCTCCTGCTTGGTCAGATCTGGTGTCACCGCGCACTCCTTTGTGTCGCGTAACGGAAGAACGATGGCTGCGCTTACTGCGCTGTCTTCTCGGTCGCGGTGGCGCCGTGTCCGGGCGGGATCGCGGCAGCGGGTCGCAGCCTGTCCCGGGGCGGCGTAGCGGCGCTGGTGTGCGTCGCGTGGCCGCCCGTTCGCCCTAGGTTAACCAAATGAGCGGGGGTCTGCTCGATGGCGCCAAAGCAAAGGGGGGATTTCGGACATGCCTTATTCGCGAGGCATCCCGGCTCTACCTGCGAGGCATCCCGGCTCTACTCGCGCGGCATCCCGGCCCGCGCCGCGGCTACCACTTGCCGGGCTTGTAGTCCTTCAGGAACACCCCGTACAGGTCCTCGCCCGCCTCGCCGCGCACCACCGGGTCGTACACCCGGGCGGCGCCGTCGACCAGGTCGAGCGGGGCGTGGAAGCCCTCCTCGGCCAGGCGCAGCTTGTCGTGATGGGGACGCTCGTCGGTGATCCAGCCGGTGTCGACCGAGGTCATGAGGATGCCGTCGGCCTCGAACATCTCCTGGCCGCTGGTGCGCGTCACCATGTTCATCGCGGCCTTGGCGGCGTTGGTGTTCGGGTGCCCGGCACCCTTGTAGCCGCGGCCGAAGACGCCTTCCATCGCGGAGACGTTCACGACGTAGGCGCGTCCGCTCGCCGCCTTCTTCGCGGCCTCGGCCATCATCGGCCGCAGGTGGCTGATGAGGATGAAGGGCGCGGTGTAGTTGCACAGCTGGGTCTCGAGCAGCTCCACCGGGGAGATCTGTTCGATGGTCTGCACCCAGGTGTTGGTGTCGACGACGTCCGGCACCAGTCCGCCCGCGTCGATGGCGGTGCCCTGCAGGTGCCGCTCGACGCTGGCGTTGCCCGCGACCAGGGCGAGGTCGGCGACCTGCTGCGCGTCCAGGCCGCTGACGCCGACGGGCAGCGCGGCAGGGCCGCCG
The DNA here is from genome assembly GCF_042677545.1 of Streptomyces sp. NPDC127108. Taxonomy (NCBI): domain Bacteria; kingdom Bacillati; phylum Actinomycetota; class Actinomycetes; order Kitasatosporales; family Streptomycetaceae; genus Streptomyces; species Streptomyces sp. NPDC127108. Next base: position 20,692 of record NZ_JBHXTE010000060.1, read on the forward strand.
AGCTCGCCGACCGCGCCGGAGTTGAAGGCGCCGATCACGTGGTGGGCGGGCAGTTCCCCGGCGGGCAGCGGGGCGTTCTCGCCCTCGACGAGGGCGGCGTAGGCGGAGGGCAGGCGGCGCACGGTCTGCGTCGCGTTGTTGATGAGGATGTCGAGCGGGCCCTGCTCGGTGACCTGCTCGGCCAGGCCGACCACCTGCGCGGGGTCGCGCAGGTCGATGCCGACGACCTCCAGGCGGTGCATCCACTCCGCCGAGTCGTCCATGGCCTTGAAGCGGCGGATGGCGTCCTTGGGGAAGCGGGTCGTGATGGTGGTGTGCGCGCCGTCGCGAAGCAGCCGCAGCGCGATGTACATGCCGATCTTGGCGCGGCCGCCGGTGAGCAGGGCGCGCTTGCCGGCGAGGTCGGCGCGGGCGTCGCGCTTGGCGCGGTTCTCGGCGGCGCAGTCCTGGCAGAGCTGGTGGTAGAAGTAGTCGACTTCCACGTACCGCTTCTTGCAGGTGTAGCAGGAGCGGGGGCGCTGGAGTATCCCCGCGATCTGGCCGGCCTCGGTGACGGAGGACGGCAGGATGCCCTCCGTCTCGTCGTCGATGCGCTGCGCGGAGCCGGTGGCGGTGGACTCGGTGACGGCCTTGTCGTGGGCGGTCTTCGCGGCCCTGCGCTCCTGGCGGCGGCGCTGCTTCACGGTGCGGTAGATCCCGGCGGTGGCGCGGCGCACGGTGATCGCGTCGGGGTGGTCGACGTCCAGCTGGTCCAGCTCGTCGAGGACGCTGAGGCAGACGGCGAGCCGCTCGGGGTCGATGCCCGGGCCGAACGGACCGAGGTCCCCCGCGGCGGCCTCGGGCCCCTCGTGCCCCTGGTCGCCCCCGCGGCCGTACGCAACGGCGCCGGCACCCTGCTGCTGGCTGTCCTCTGTCACCGTCATGGCCGCTGTCGTTCCTCACCGCACTCGTGCCGCGGCTCGTCTGAGGTGACCGCGGAAGCTCCAAAAGCGGAACTTTACGTAGGCCGGGCGCCCGGTACCAAACCCGAACGGTCGCCCGCCACCCCCTGTGCGCGCTCGCACACCGCCACGAGCGCGGCCAGTTCGGCACCGAGTGACCGCGCGAGGAGGTCCAGGTCCGGCACCGCGGCGGCGTCGGCGACCAGGCCGTAGTGGACGCGGCCCCGGTACGTGGAGACGGCGACGGCGAGCGCGTGGCCGCGGGCCAGCGGGGCGAAGGGGTAGACCTCGGTGAGCGGGCAGCCCGCCAGGCGCAGGCCGAGGCTGGGCAGCGGCACGCTGGTGACGAGGATGTCGAAGAGCAGCCGGGCCGCGTGCGCCACGGCGGGGCCGCCGACGCGGTGGCCGATCGGGAGCACGTGGTCGGCGAGCAGCGCGACGGCGCCCGCGCCGCGGGCGGGGCCCGCGTCCTTGTTGCGGTCCATGGCGGTGCGCACCGCCCGCAGCCGGGCCAGCGGGTCGGGGTCGTCGACGGGCAGCCGCACCAGATAGCCGGAGAGGCGGTTGCCCTGCGGGTGGGCCGTGCGCGGGCGGCGCCGCGAGACGGGGACGAGCGCGCGCGGCACGACGCCCTCGCTGCTGTCGCCCCGCTCGTCCAGCCAGCGCCGCAGCGCCCCGGCGACCACGGCGATCAGGACGTCGTTGACGGTGCCCCCGGCGGCCTTGCGCACCCGGTGCACGTCGTCCAGGTCCAGGGCGACGCCCGCGGTCTGGCGGGTGCCGGTGGGCCGGGAGGTGAGGGCGTCGCAGGACTGCACGCCCCAGGTCGCCCGCGCCACGGACACGCCGATGTCGAGCGCGCGGCCGACGTCACCGGCGGCGGAGCGGGCCCCGGAGAGGGCGGAGCCGACGGCGTCGGGCAGCCGCCGCGGGTCGAGGGCCTGCCACCACGGCGACGCCCCGGCGACGGGGCGGGGTTCGCGCGCGGGCGGGAGTTCCATCGGGTCCATGACCCCGGCGGCGAGGGTGAGGGCACGCAGCCCGTCGGCGAGCGCGTGATGGAACTTGAACAGGACCGCGAACGACGCCCCGTCGGCGGCGGGCAGGACGTGCGCCTCCCACGGCGGCCGGTCCCGGTCGAGCGGCCGCTGCATGAGGGCGCCCGCCGCCGCGTGGAAGTCGGCCGCGGGCGGGGCCAGGTGCACGTGGTCCAGCGGGTCGAAGCCGGGCGCGGGCTTGCGCTCGGCGCCGCCGGGAGGCAGCAGCACGTGCCGTATCCGCATGCCCAGGCCCGGCACCGTGGGGGCGCGGGCGGCGAGCAGGTCGGCGGCGTGCGCGGCGGCGGACGGTGAGTCGGCCGCGAAGACACCGAGCGCCCCCAGGTGCATGGGGTGCTCGGCGGACTCGATGCTCCAGAAGGCGAGGTCGAGGGGGGCGAGCAGGTCCGAGCTCTCAGAGGTCATGACTCGCTCTCGTGTCGATAGTCAACAACGGGAGCCAGCAGCCAATCACCCACCGACAATTACGGTCAAGTACGATCTAGCTACGCACAGTTAACAACAGATTAAGGCCCGCCCTTCCCGGAAACCGCCGGGAAGGACGGGCCTCGTGAGACGTCAGTGGCGCCCCGCCCACCGCGCGCGGACGGTCACCTCACCACCGGCGGCGCCGCCGCGGGTGACGTTCCCCACTCCGAGGGCTTGTCCCCGACGGTGAACGACAGCTCCCGCAGCCCGCGGATGTCACCGGTGCGCAGATACGTCCGCCCGTAGTCCGCGCCGTCGGCGCTCACCGACCGCACGTACCGCCGCTCCGGCGACGTGCCCGGCGCCTTCACCGTGAACCGTCCGCGCGGGTAGTAGCGGCGGTCCAGGCTGAGGTCGACCCGCTCGAAGACCGGCGTCGACAGGCCCCAGGTGTCGGTGCCCGGCTGCACCGGGAAGATCCCGATGGACGAGAGCACGTTCCAGGCGGACATGGTGCCGAGGTCGTCGTTGCCGGTCATGCCGGTCGGGGTGTCCGTGAAGAGCGTCAGCGCGGCGTGCACCACGTCCGTCGTCTTCCACGGCTGCCCGGTGGACAGATACGTGTACGGAGCGATCAGGTCGGGCTCGTTCTGCGGGTTGTACTTGTCCGCGTTGTAGTAGTCGTACGGGCCGTTGACCCACACCTCGCGGGCGGTCTTCGCCGGGTCCTTCAGGAGCTGGTCGTAGGCGAAGAAGGAGTCCAGACGGCCGTTCGTGGCCTGCTTGCCGCCGATCAGGTCCACCATGCCGGGCAGGTCCTGCGGCACCAGCCACTGGTACTGCCAGGACGTGCCCTCGTGGAAGCCCTCGCTCTTGGCCGGATCGGCGGGCCCGGTGAACGCCCCGGCCTTGTCCCGCGCCCGGAAGAACCCGGTCGAACCGTCGAAGATCTTCCGGTAGTTCTGCGCCCGCGCCGCATAGCGCTCCGCGTCCTTCTCGTGCCCGAGCTCGCGCGCCATCTGCCCGAGCATCGCGTCCGACAGGGCGTACTCCAGCGTGGCGGACGCGCCGTGGTCGTAGTCCGAGTCCCCCGGCTTGGCGTGCGGGCGGCCCTTGACGTAGGGCGCGAAGCCCTCGGCGATGTACTCCTTGTTGGCCTCGCGGCCCACCGGAGCCGAGTCGGCGGGCGGCACCCCGTCGGCGTTCTTCCTCAGCGCCCGGTACGCCTCCTCCTCGTGCCCCTTGAGCAGGCCCTGCTGGTAGGCGTTGGTGAGGAACGGCGTCACCGGGTCGCCGGTCATGATGTTCGTCTCGACGGTGCCGTAGCCCCACTTGGGCAGCCAGCCGCTCTCCGCGTCGATCCTGAGGACCGACAGGGCCATGTCGCGGGACTCGCGCGGGGCGAGCAGCGCGAGGAGCTGGGCCTGGGTGCGGTAGGTGTCCCACAGGGACCAGTTCTGGTAGTAAGTGAACCCCTTGGCGACATGGGTCCTCTGGTCCCAGCCGGTGTAGCGGCCGTCGACGTCGCTGCCGATGTTCGGCGCGAGGAACGAGCGGTACAGGGACGAGTAGAAGGTGCGCCGCAGCGTCTTGTCGCCGCCCTGGGCGCGCACGTCGTCGAGCCGGTCCTCCCACTTCGCGCGCGCCGCGTGCTCGACGCGGCCGAACGAACGCCCGCCCTCCGCACGGAGGTTGAGCGCGGCGCCCTTCGCGTCGACGTAGGACAGCGCGGTCGTCGCCTCGACGGTGCGGTCCTTGGAGGTGTCGAAGCGCAGGTAAGCGCCGTTGCGCTCGGCGTCGGCCGAGGACTTCCGGGAGCCCGCGGTGACCGTGCCGCCCTTCCAGGTGCCGGCCGACGTGAAGGGCCGGTCGAAGCGGGTGACGGTGTAGAGGGTGTACGGCTTGGTGTCCTGGCAGAAGCCGCTTCCGGTGATCTTCGTGCGGACGGTGCGGCGGTCGAGGATCTCGACGTCGGTGCCGACGGTCTTGTGCAGGGACTGGCCCGCGTTGATGAGGACGTTGGCCTTGTCGGTGGCCGGGAAGGTGTAGCGCTGCACGCCGGTGCGCTCGGTCGCGGTCAGCTCGGCGCCGATGCCGGACTTCAGGCCGACCTTGTAGTAGCCGGGGCGCGCCGTCTCCGTGTCGTGGCTGAACTCGGCGGCGTACTTCGCGTAGTCGGTCTCCGTCACGTCCCCGGTCGTCGGCAGGACCGGCAGGTCCCCGCCGAGGCCGCAGCCCACGCCGGACAGGTGCACGGCGGAGAAGCCCCGGATGTGCGTGTCGGAGTGGTCGTAGCCGGTGTTGTGGCCGGTGTCGGGCGAGAGCTGCACCATGCCGAAGGGCACGGCGGCGCCCGGGTAGGTGTTGCCCTCGTTCTCGGTGCCGATGAACGGGTTGACCAGGTCGGTCAGGCGCTCGCCGCGCGGGGCGGCGTCGGCCGACGGGATGGTGAGGGCGCCGCCGAGGAGCGCGGTCGCCACCACCGCCGTCCCCGCGCCGCGCAGCCGGTGGGTCCATCTCATGGGTGGGAACGCCTCCTTGGACAACGTTGTCACTGCATCGGGCGCGCTCATTCTTCGGGCGCGTACGTGTACTCGTCAAGGGTGGTGCGGGATGGGTGGTGCGCGAGTGGCGTCCTGGCGGCCCGGACGCGGCTCCGGGAACGGCTCCGCGCACAGGGATGCGCCCCGGCCCGTCCCCCACGGACGGGCCGGAGCACATCGGTCCGTCAGGCGCAGCCCCGCACGGGCGCCTGCGAGGCGTCCTCGATCAGGGACTCGTGCGCGGCGCGCAGCCGTGGCACGTCGGGCTTGACGACCTTGCGGTCATAGGTGAGCAGTCCGTTCAACTCCCCTTCGACGTCGGAGATCTGGGTGTAGACGGCGCCGTTGCCGCCCTTGCAGGCGAGGGCGCGCACCTCGCGGAGCTTGCCGAGGTACTCCTCCGTGTACTTCGCCGGGTCCACGTCGACGTAGCTCTGCTGCACGGACCAGGCGTGCCCGGGCACCGCGAGTCCGAGGCCGCCGTACTCCCCGTTGATCAGGGCCCGCCGGCCGTCCGGTCTGGGCGGCAGGGCCGGGCTCGGGTAGCCGTGCTCGTCCATGAGGTCGCCCTTGCCGCCGTCGGCGCCCAGGTTGAGCCCCGACATGCCGTTGACCAGGCGCGTGGGGTCCCAGGCCTTGGCCTGTTCGGCGATGCGGCCCTGGTCGTACTGGCCCCAGCCCTCGTTGAAGGTGACCCACATGACGACGGACGGGCTGTTCCCGTGCTCGTCGATCATCTGCTTCATCTCGTGCTCGAACTGGGCGCGGGCGGCGGCGTCCGGCTTCCGCTCGGCCCGCATCGACGGCATGTCCTGCCACACCATCAGGCCCAGCCTGTCCGCCCAGTAGAACCACCGGTCGGGCTCCACCTTGATGTGCTTGCGGACGGAGTTGAAGCCCATCTCCTTGTGCATCCTCAGGTCGTACGCGAGGGCCTCGTCGGTGGGCGCGGTGTGCAGGCCGTCCGGCCAGAAGCCCTGATCGAGGGTGGCCATGAGGAAGATCGGCTTGCCGTTGAGCACGGTGCGCGGGGTGCCGTCGATCTTCTCCACGGCGATGGAGCGCATCCCGAAGTAGCTCTGCAGCCGGTCGGCGCGCTTGCTCCCGCCCACGGTGACCTTGAGGTCGTACAGGAACGGGTCGTCGGGCGACCACAGGTGCGGCTTCTTCAGGGTGAGTCTCAGCGGTTCGCCGGTGCGGCCGCTCGCCTCGGCGACCTTCTTCCTGCCCTCGTACGCGACCGCCTCGACGGGCACGCCCGCGCGGACGCCCTTGGCCTCGACGGCGACCTGCCTGGTCTTCACGTCGGGGGTGATCTTCAGAGATTCGGCGTGGTCGCGGGCCACCGGCTCCATCCACACCGTCTGCCAGATGCCGGACGACGGCGTGTACCAGATGCCCGACGGGTCCAGGCGCTGCTTGCCGACCGGCGGGTTCGGGCCGCCCGGGGCGTCGGTCGGGTCGTGCACGCCGACGATCAGCTCCTGGGTGCGCCCCGGCTTCAGCGCGTCGGTGACGTCGGCGCTGAACTTGTCGTAGCCGCCCTTGTGCTCGGCGACCTCGGTGCCGTTCACGTACACCTTGGCGTGCCAGTCGACGGCGCCGAAGTTCAGCTTGAGCCGCTGGTCGTTCCGGTGGTCGCCGACCTTCCAGCCGGCGGGGACGGTGAAGGTGCGGCGGTACCACATGCGGTCCTCGTGCCGCTGCAGGCCCGACAGCTGGGACTCCACCGGGTAGGGGACGAGGATCTTCTCCTTGAGCTTCTTGCCGACCGGCGGCCGCTCGCCCTCCTTGGCCGCGGCGAACTGCCAACTGCCGTTCAGATTGCGCCAGTCGGCACGCTTCAGCTGCGGGCGCGGGTACTCGGGCAGCGCGTTGCCGGGGCCGACGTCGTCCGCCCACTTGGAGCGCAGTTCGTACGTGGACTTGTTTCCGCCGCTGCTCCAGAACGCGCCGACCTGTTTGCCGTCGGTGCCGGTCAGGCCGCCCTTGCCGTCGTAGCGCAGATCGGCGGTGCCGCGGGCGGTGCCGGTCTTGTTGCCGACGACGGGCTGCTTGAGGGTGACGAGCAGGACGCGCGGGTCGGCCGGGTCCTGCCTGACCGAATCCAGCGGCCACTTGGCGCCGCCGATGACGGCTTCGAGGTGGCCGACGAGACCGGCGGGGGGCGTGGCGAGCTCCTGGACGAACTCCAGCCTGAGGGCCCGGCCGTCCTTCCGCACGGTGGCGTCGGTCGCGCCGTCGTAGTCCCAGCCGTCGGGGAGGCGGAACGCGGACTGCGGCACGGCCTCCTTGGCGCCGCCGGGCTCGGTCCAGCGCAGGTGCAGGTTGGAGCCGCCGTAGTGCTCGAAGTACTCGACCTTGACGTCGTAGGCCTTGCCCGCGGTCAACTCGACCGGCTGGGAGGTCTGTTCGCGGTCCCAGTCGTCGACCCAGTGGTCGATGGCGAGCTTGCCGTCGACCCAGAGCCGGAAGCCGTTGTCGCCGGTCATGGCGAAGGTGTGGGCGCCGGACTTCTCCGGGACGAGCTTGCCCGTCCAGCGGACGGTGGCGTCGTCGGACCTGCCGGTGGCGAGGTTCAGCCGGGGTTCGAGGGTGTCGAAGTCGATGTTCCGGTCGAAGCCGGTGGCCTTGAGCTCGTGGAAGTCGAAGGCACCGGGGGCGGACTGGGTGTAGTACTCGCCCTTCAGGCCGTGGACCTCGGGTGCCTCGTCGCCCGCCGCGGTCGCGGTGGACTGGGCGACGAGGCCCGAGAACACCAGGGCGGCGGTGAGCAGCAGGGCCAGTTGGTGCCGGAGCTTTCCGGATCGTCTAGGGCGCACGGATCCTCCTTGTCGAGGAAGGGTGGCGGCTCGTCGCTCCAGTCGGTACAACGAGTCTGTACAACGTTGGAAGGAACGGCAGTTGGCATGACAGCACGGCTCCGGGCGCGCTGTCCAGGGCCGCGGCGCATGCCGCCGAACGCCCCGGGGGCCGGGGCGTACATCGACGCGAGGAGTGGCACGTGCGGGTGAGCCTCAAGGATGTCGCGGAACGCGCGGGCGTCTCGATCAAGACCGTCTCGAACGTGGTGAACAAGTATCAGCACGTCACCCCGGCGATGCGGGCCCGGGTGCAGCAGGCCATCGACGAGCTGGGCTACCGCCCGAACCTGACGGCACGTCATCTCCGCAAGGGCCGCACCGGCATCATCGCGCTCGCCGTCCCCGAGCTGGGCAACCCCTACTTCGCGGAGCTGGCCGGAGCCGTCATCGACGCCGCCGCCGCGCACGACTTCACCGTCCTGCTCGACCACACCCGCGGCGACCGCGAGCAGGAGGTCCTGGTCAGCCAGGGCTTCCGGGCCCGCGTCATCGACGGCCTGATCCTCAGCCCGCTGGAGCTGGAGGCGGAGGACCTGCGCGGCCGCGACGGCCGCAACGACGACGTGCCGCTCGTGCTGCTCGGCGAGCGCGAGTACGACCTGCCCTACGACCACATCGCCATCGACAACGTCGCCGCCGCGCGCGCCGCGGTGGGCCACCTGATCGGCCGCGGCCGGAGCTCCATCGCCTACCTCGGGGCCCGCACGGATTCCGCAAACCGCCCCGCCCACCTGCGCCTTCAGGGCTGGCGGGCCGAGCTGACGGCGGCCGGGCTCCCCGCGCCGGAGTCCCTGGTGGGGCCGGTCGGGGGCTGGAACCGCGACGACGGGGCGAAGGCGATGGCGCGGATGCTGGACTCCGGGGTGCGGCCGGACGCGGTGTTCGCGTACAACGACCTGGTCGCGATCGGGGCGATGCGGGTCCTTCACGAGCGGGGCCTCAGGGTGCCGTGGGACGTGGCGGTGGTCGGCTTCGACGACATCGCGGAGGGGCAGTTCGGCGCGGTCACGCTGAGCACGATCTCGCCCGACAAACAGGCCATCGCCCGGCTCGCGGTGGCCTCGCTGCTGCGCAGCCTCGCGGGCGACGGGGAACCCGGCGGGCGGACGCTCTCGGCCGAGTTCCGGCTGGTGGAGCGGGAGAGCACGCTCGGGCGCCGGTGAGTCACGGGGTCTCCCCGGCGGCCGACGGCGTGCGCGGAGGGTTTACAGCGTCCTTTCAACGATGTAAAAAGCTCCCCGTACCGCTGAGTTGACCGCAAACCCGTTCTTCCCGTGAGCGCTCTCAGTGTGCGCCGGGGCCGTGCCGTTTGGGGACTCCCATGAAGCCGAACATCTTCCTTCGCCGTACCTCGGGCCGTTCCGCGGGCCGCGCCTCGGCCAGCACCCTGCTCGCCGTCGGCCTCGCCGCGAGCCTCGCGCTCACCGCCACGGGATGCGCCAAGTCGGAGGACGACGGCGCCGACTCCGGCGACTCGAAGTCCGCCGCCGAGGGCGACGCGGGCCAGGTCGTCTCCTCCCCCGGCGCGGGCGGCAAGACCTGCGTGATCGGGGACTACGGCGCCAAGAAGCTGGACCTGAAGTCCGCGACGGTCGGCTTCTCGCAGTCCGAGAAGGAGGCCAACCCCTTCCGGATCGCCGAGACCGCCTCCATCAAGGCCGAGGCCGGGAAGCGGGGCGTGAAGCTCCTGACGGCCAACGCCCAGTCGCAGTTCTCCAAGCAGATCAGCGACGTCCAGGACCTCATCGCCAAGGGCGCCGACCTCCTCGTCATCGCCCCGCTGAACTCCGACGGCTGGGAGCCGGTGCTTCGCCAGGCCAAGGCCAAACACATCCCGATCGTCACCATCGACCGCAAGATCAACGCGGCCGCCTGCGAGGACTATGTGAGCTTCATCGGCTCGGACTTCGTCGAGCAGGGCAGACGCGCCGCCGACCGCATGATCGAGGCGACCGGCGGTAAGGGCGAGATCGCGATCCTCCTCGGCGCGGCGGGCAACAACGTCACCACCGACCGCACCAAGGGCTTCCAGGAACGGCTCAAGGCCAAGGCCCCGGACCTGAAGGTCGTCTTCAAGCAGACCGGCGAGTTCGCCCGCGAGAAGGGCCAGCAGGTCACCGAGCAGCTCATCCAGTCCAAGCCGGGCATCGACGGGATCTACGCCGAGAACGACGAGATGGGCCTCGGCGCGGTGGGCGCCCTGAAGGGCGCGGGCAAGAAGGCCGGCGACGTGAAGATCGTGACGATCGACGGCACGAAGAACGCCGTGCGCGGCATCGTCGACGGCTGGATCGACGGCGTCATCGAGTCCAACCCGCGCTTCGGGCCGCTGGCCTTCCAGACCCTGGACACCTTCACCAAGGGCGGCAAGGTCGCGCAGGACATCGTTATCAAGGACAGCGCCTACACCAAGGACAACGCGAAGTCGGACCTCGGCAAGGCGTACTGACGTGCCGTCGGTGACGAAGTCCGGGACACGGCCGGTCATGGGGGCCGCCGTGCTCTCGGTGACGGGCCTCAGCAAGACCTTCCCGGGCGTACGGGCCCTGGACGGCGTCGACTTCACCGCCCGCGCGGGCGAGGTGCACGCGCTGATCGGGGAGAACGGCGCCGGGAAGTCCACGCTCATCAAGGTCCTCACCGGCGTGTACCGGCCCGACCCGGCCGCCGGAGAGGACACGGGCGTCATCACCTACGACGGCAGTCAGGTGGAGTTCGCCACCCCGCTCGCGGCCCAGCACGCGGGGATCTCCACCATCTACCAGGAAGTCAATCTGGTCCCGCTGATGAGCGTGGCCCGCAACCTCTTCCTCGGCCGCGAGCCGCGCGGCCGCCTCGGCCTGATCGACTTCCGCCGGATGCACCGCGAGGCCGAGCAGGCCCTCGGCGGCCTCGGCGTCCGCGTCGACGTGCGCCGCCCGCTGCGCGAACTCGGCGTCGGCGCACAGCAGATGGTGGCCCTCGCCCGCGCCGTCGCGGTCGACGCGCGCGTCGTCATCATGGACGAGCCGACCTCGTCCCTGGAGCCGCGCGAGGTGGCCACCCTGTTCGGCGTGATCCGGATGCTGCGCGAACGCGGCATCGCGGTGATCTACGTCAGCCACCGCCTGGACGAGCTGTACGAGGTCTGCGACACCGTGACCGTGCTGCGGGACGGCAAGTCGGTGCACAGCGGCCCGATCGCCGCCCTCGACCGGCTGCGGCTCGTCTCGCTGATGCTCGGCCGCGACGTCGGCGACGTACGCGAGGAAGGCCTGACGAAGTTCACCGGCGGCCACGACACCGAGGCCCGACCCGTCCTGGAGGCACAGGAACTGACGGTCCGCCATCAGCTGCGCGGGGTGTCCCTGGCGATCCGGCCCGGGGAGGTCGTCGGGCTCGGCGGCCTGCTCGGCTCCGGGCGCAGCGAGACCGCGAAGGCCATCGCGGGGGCGCTGCCGCCGGACTCCGGCCGGGTGGTCGTCGCCGGGGTGCCCGTGCGCACCGGCTCCACGCCCGCCGCGATCCGCGCCGGGGTCAGCCTGCTGCCCGAGGACCGCAAGGCCGAGGGCATCGTGCCGGGCCTGTCGGTGCGGGAGAACATCGCGCTCGCCGCGCTGCCGGGCCTGTCCCGCTTCGGTCTGGTCGACGAGGCCCGCATCGACCGCGTCGTGGACACCTTCATGAAGCGCCTGCGCATCAAGGCGTCCGGACCGCACCAGCGGGTCGGTGAACTCTCCGGCGGCAACCAGCAGAAGGTCCTCCTCGCCCGCTGGCTCGCCATGAACCCGAAGGTGCTGCTCCTGGACGAGCCGACGCGCGGCATCGACGTCGGCGCGAAGGCCGAGGTGCAGAAGCTCATCGACGAGCTGGCCGACGACGGGCTCGGCGTACTGCTCATCTCCTCGGACGTGGAGGAGCTGATCGAGGGCAGCGACCGCGTGGTGGTCCTCAAGGACGGCGCGGTCATCGAGGAACTCACCGGCGACGCCGTGACCGAGGACCGGCTGATGCGCGCGATCGCGGCCGCGCCCGCCACCGCCGCCCCCACCCCACCCGGAGGCGACGATGACTGACCTCAGCCTCGGCGGCCGGACCCGCGTCGACCGCGACCGCCTCCTGCGCCTGCTCCAGGACTACGGCGTCCATCTGGGCGTCGCCGTCCTGCTCCTGGTGAACATCGCCATCACCCCGCACTTCCTGTCCGCCGAGAACTTCCGCACCCAGGCCGTCCAGGTGGCGCCCGTCCTGATCGTCGCGCTCGGCATGGCCCTTGCCATCGGCAGCGAGGGCGTGGACCTGTCGGTCGGCTCGGTGATGGCGCTCTCCACCTCCCTGCTCTCGCTGTATCTGGGCTACGGCATGTGGATCGCGCTGCTCGTCGCCGTGCTCGGCGGAGTCGCCGTCGGCGTGGCGAACGGGGCGCTCATCGCCTTCATCGGCGTCCAGCCGATCGTCGCCACGCTCGCCCTGATGGTGGCGGGCCGGGGCCTCGCCCAGGTCCTGCTGCCCCAGCTCAAGGACGTCCACGACCCGACCATGGCCTCGCTCGGCTCCGGCGACCTGCTCGGCATCCCCTACCTGGTGCTCATCGCCGTGGCGCTCGCGCTGCTCGTGGCGTTCGTCGTGCGCCGCACGACCTTCGGCCGCCAGCTGCTCGCGATCGGCGACAGCCGCCCCGCGGCCAGGCTCGCCGGCCTGCCGGTGCGCCGCGTGCTCGTCCTCGTGTACGTGTGCTCAGGCGCCCTCGCCGCGATCGCGGGCGTCCTCGCGACCGCGCGCCTGACCGCGAGCGACCCGACGTCGCTCGGCAATCTGATGGAGCTGTCCGCGATCACCGCGGTCGTCGTCGGCGGCACCCCCCTCAGCGGCGGCCGCGTGCGCGTCGGCGGCACGGTGGCGGGCGCCGTCCTCATCCAGTTGCTCACGGCCACCCTCATCAAGCACGACCTGCCGCCGTCGTGGACGCAGATCGCGCAGGCCGTGGTGATCGTCCTGGCCGTGTACGCGGCCCGCGAGAGGGGGAAGCGATGACGGTCGACACGGAGAGTCCGGTGGCGCCCATGGGCACGGTCACCCAGGACGAGCCGATCGGCGCGACGCGCTCGGAGCGCCTCAGCGCGCTGGCCCAGCAGCACGGCGCCCTGGTCACCCTGGTGATCGCCGTCCTCGCGGCCTGGCTGTCCTTCGACACGTTCATGACGACCGACAACATGCAGAACATGGCGGTGTCCTCGGCCTTCCTCGCCGTCGTCGCGCTCGGCATGACGTTCGTGATCGTCACCGGCGGCATCGACCTGTCCGTGGGCTCACTGTTCGCGCTCGGCGGTGTGCTCGCGGCCTGGGGCTCGCAGTACGGCACTACGGTGGCGCTGCTGCTGCCGCTCGCGGTGTGCGGGCTCATCGGCCTGGTGAACGGCCTGCTGATCGCCCGGTCCCGGCTCGCCCCGTTCATCGTGACGCTGGCCGCGCTGCTCGGCGCGCGCGGCATCCTCCTTGCCGTGACCGACGAGGGCTCCAAGACGTACCTCGTCGACAAGGACTCCTTCTTCGCGACCCTCGGCCAGGGCAAGCTGCTCGGGATCGGCGCACCCGTGTGGATCACTGCGGGCCTCTTCGTGGCGGGCGCCGTGGTCCTGCGGCGCACCCGCTTCGGGCAGTACGTGTACGCGGTCGGCGGCAACGAGGACGCGGCGGCGCTGATGGGCGCGCCCGTGGCCCGCACGAAGACGGCCGTCTACACCCTGTCCGGACTGTGCGCGGGCCTCGCGGGCGCGCTCAACGCGGCCTGGCTCGCGTCCGGCGTGACCATCCTCGGCTCCGGCATGGAGCTGGAGGCGATCTCCGCGGTCGTCATCGGCGGCACCCTGCTCTCCGGCGGCTTCGGCTTCCTCGGCGGCTCCCTCGTCGGCGTGCTCCTGCTGAAGGTCATCCAGAACGTCATCAACCAGATCGGCTCCCTGGACTCCGCCTACCAACAGGTCGTCAGCGGCGGCTTCCTGGCCGTGGTCGTGGTGGCCCAGACCTGGCTCGGGCGCAGACGGCGGGTGCTCTAGGGGTACGTGGGCGACGCGCCCTCGACGATCACCCGCTGTCCCTTGCCCAGGGCGATCACCCCGCTCGTCGACACCGTGTACAGCTCCTCGTCCCGCTCCGGGTTCACGCCGATGGTGGCGCCGGGCGGGACGTCGACGTTCTTGTCGAGGACGGCGCCGCGCACCACCGCGCCCCGGCCCACGCGGACGTTGTCGTGCAGCACCGAGCCCTGCACGACGGCGCCCTCGCCGACGCTCACGCCCGGGGAGAGGACGGAGCGGGTGACCTGGCCGCGGATGACGCAGCCGGGGCTGACGACGGACTCGCTCGCGATGCCGCCCGCGCAGAACTTGGCGGGCGGGAGCTGGCCGGAGTGGGTGTAGATGGGCCAGCGGCGGTTGTCGAGGTTGAAGGCGGGCTGGTCGGAGATCAGGTCCATGTGGGCTTCGTAGTACGCGTCCAGGGTGCCGACGTCGCGCCAGTAGCCGTGGTCGCGGGGGGTCTCGCCGGGAACGTGGTTGTCGCCGAAGTCGTAGACCTGCGCCAGGCCGCGCTCGGTGAGGGACGGCAGGATCGAGCCGCCCATGTCGTGCACGGAGTCCGGGTCCTCCGCGTCCCGTTGCAACGCGTCCACCAGGGCCTTGGTCGTGAAGACGTAGTTGCCCATGGAGGCGAGCACCTGGTTCGGGGAGCCCGGCAGGCCGGGCGGGCTCGCGGGCTTCTCCAGGAAGCCCTCGACGCGGGTGCCGTCCCCGGCCGGGGTGATGATCCCGAACTGCGCGGCGTCCGCGCGCGGCACCCTGATCCCGGCGACCGTGACGCCCGCCCCGGACTCGATGTGCCGGGCCAGCATCTGGCGCGGGTCCATGCGGTAGACGTGGTCGGCGCCGAACACCGCGATGTAGTCGGGCTGTTCGTCGTGCACGAGGTTCAGGGACTGCAGGATGGCGTCGGCGCTGCCCAGGTACCAGCGGGGGCCGAGGCGCTGCTGGGCCGGGACGGGGGTGACGTAGTTGCCGAGCAGGCTCGACATCCGCCAGGTGGTGGAGACGTGCCGGTCCAGGGAGTGCGACTTGTACTGCGTGAGGACGCAGATGCGCAGGATGTCGCCGTTGACGAGGTTGGAGAGCACGAAGTCGACGAGGCGGTACGTCCCGCCGAAGGTCACCGCCGGTTTCGCCCGGTCGGCCGTCAGGGGCATCAGCCGTTTGCCCTCACCGCCCGCGAGCACGATCCCAAGAACCGAAGGTCCACCGCGCATGGCCGCCCCCTGCCGCTATTCGGACTTGAGTAACCCCGTGACGCCCTCGTACACATCGAGCGTGCGCCGCGCCACCGCGCCCCAGCCGAACTCGCGCTCCGCGCGGTGGCGTCCGGCCGCGCCCATCGCCCCGGCCCGGCGCGGGTCGGTGGCGAGGTGGTTCACGAGCACGGCCAGGTCGTGCTCGAAACGTTCCGGCTCACGTACGTCGTAGGGCGCGAGCAGGCCCGTCGTGCCGTCGGAGACGACCTCCGGTATGCCGCCGACGCGCGAGGCCACGACGGCGGTGCCGCACGCCATCGCCTCCAGGTTGACGATGCCGAGCGGCTCGTACACCGACGGGCACACGAACACCGTCGCATGGGTGAGGAGTTGGACGATCTCGGGGCGCGGCAGCATGCGCGGGATCCAGATGACGCCGTCGCGGGTGCGGCCGAGCTCCTCGAAGAGGCCCCGGAACTCCCGGTCGATCTCCGGGGTGTCGGGGGCGCCCGCACACAGCACGAGCTGGACGCCGGGGTCCAGGTGGCGGGCGGCGCGCAGCAGATGGGGCACGCCCTTCTGGCGGGTGATGCGGCCGACGAACAGCACATAGGGGCGGGCCTCGTCGATGCCGTGCCGCTGCAGGGCGCCGGTGCCCGGGTCGGGGCGGTACACGTCGGTGTCGATGCCGTTGTGGACGACGTGCACCTTCGCCGGGTCGACGGCCGGGTAGCAGCCGAGGATGTCCTCGCGCATGCCCCGGGAGACGGCGATGACGGCGTCGGCGGCCTCGATGGCGGTGCGCTCGGCCCAGCTGGAGAGGGCGTAGCCGCCGCCGAGTTGCTCGGCCTTCCAGGGGCGCAGCGGCTCCAGGGAGTGCGTGGTCATGACGTGCGGGATGCCGTGCAGGAGCTTGCCGACGTGCCCGGCGAGGTTGGCGTACCAGGTGTGGGAGTGGACGAGGTCGCGGCCCGTGAGCGCGGCCGCCATGGACAGGTCCACGGAGAGGGTGCGCAGCGCGTCGTTGGCGGTGTCGAGGTCCGCCCAGGCGCGGTGGCGCACGACGCCTTCCGTCGTGCCCTCGCCCCAGCAGTGCACGTCGAGGTCGGTGAGCGCCCGTAACTCCCGTGCCAGGAACTCGACATGGACCCCCGCGCCGCCGTAGACGTCGGGCGGGAACTCCCGGGTGAGCAGTCCCACTTTCATGAGCGGAGCCCCCCGTCGTCGGCCGGCTCCCTCATGGTCACCCAGACGCCGCGCCGTGGGAAGACCGCTGCGGGGGCCGGTCGAAACAGCAGTCGCCGCACAGGCCGCCGTTCGGACAGCGGTAGTAGAGGCAGCAGCTGCGGCGCCGGAACGCGGTCCCCTGAAGGGTTCCGGTTGCGGCCAGGGAGGGGTGGGCGAAGAGTTCGGCGGCGAGGTTCAGCGCCCGCTCCCCCACGTCGGGGCGGCCCTCGCGGACGGCCCAGGCGTGCAGCTCGCGGGCCGCTCCGGCGAGGGCCGAACCGGAGTTGCCGCGCAGCAGGGCCGGGGAGATCCGGAAGCGGGCACGCAGGGCGCGGGCGAGCGGCGCGAGGTGCCGGTCGTGGACGATCTCGTGGACGCGGGCGGCGTCGGCCGGAAACGTGCGGTCCCCGGTGAGCACCAGATCGTCCGGCGAGGTGCCGTCCGCGTCCCACAGCAGCCGCTCCGGGTCCAGGTCGGGCACCCGCCCGTGCAGCGCGGCCGGGCCGAGCGCGAGGGACCACAGCCGGGCGGCGAGGCCGAGCTGCGCCACCGAGGCGGCGACGCGGTCCTCGGGGGCGGCGAGGCGGGCGGCGACCTTGGCCACCCGGAACGCGAGCGGGTCGCCGCCGAAGTCACCCTCCGCGCCCGCGCCGTCACCCTCGTAGCAACGCGCCAGTGCCACATGGCGCCCGGCGGCGCGCGCACCCATCCTGAGAGAGAAGAAACCGCCGACGGACCCGACGAGGGCCCAGTCGATCCCGCGCTCCCGATACTCCTGAGTAGTCACCGGAGAAGTACAGCAGGCCACCGATTCCCAGGGGTAACCAGACCTGGGGAGGACATGGAGGGGGTCGTACTCCATCGGTAGTAGGACAGATTGACTGCTCAGGGACGACGACTTGGCGCGCTCCGCGCGACATTGTGGTGAACATGGAAGCCGACCGCTCGCCGCTCCGGGCACACCGGATGCACAGGGACTCCGCCGACCGTTCCGCACGGTCGCGCCGCGCGCCTGGGAGCACCTCATGAGTGCCCTCGCGCTGTCCATCGTGCTCTCCCTGATCTCCGCCGTGGCCTACGCGGGCGGGGCGATCATCCAGGAGCAGGTGGCGGCCAAGTCCGCGGAGCAGCAGTACGCTCCCCTGCGCAACGGCGCCTGGTGGGTCGCGGTGGTCCTCAACGGCCTCGGCGGCCTGCTGCACGTGGTGGCGCTCGCCTACGGCCCGCTGAGCCTGGTGCAGCCGCTGGGCGCCCTGACGATCGTGTTCGCGCTGCCGATGGCGGCGCTGTTCGTGCGCCGCAAGGCCGGTTCCACGGCGTGGCGCGGCGCCATCATGGCGACGGTGGGCCTGGTCGGGCTGCTCTCGCTGACGCAGGCCACCGCCTCGCAGTCGCTCGCCGACACCGAGCGGATCGGGCTCGCGCTCGGCACCGCGGGCGCGGTCGTCACGCTGATGCTGCTCGCGCACGCCGCCCACCGGCACCCCGCGGTGCGCGGCATGCTGCTCGCCACGGCGGCGGGCATCGCGTTCGGCATCTCCTCGGTGTTCACCAAGACGGTCGCGGTGGACTGGGACGCGCACGAGCCGCTGACGCGGCAGGTGCCGAGCCTCGCGGTCATCGCGGTCCTCGCGGTCAGCGGGCTGCTGCTCTCGCAGGCCTCCTACCGGGGCGCGGGCCTCGCGGCGCCGCTGTCGGCGGTGACCGTCGTGAACCCGGTGATCGCGGCCGCGGTCGGGCTCACCCTGTTCGGAGAATCCTTCCGCTACGGCACGGCGGGCATGGCCGTCGCCCTCGCCTGCGGCGTCGTCGCGGCGGGCGGCCTGATCCTGCTGACGACGGAACGTATCGGCGCCCCGCACCAGAGCGACGCGCCCGCGTCGGCGAACGAGAGCTCCACGGGGACCGCGACGGCCCCCCAGCTCCTGGACCGCCCCCTGACCGGCACCGGCGGCGCCGACGACACCACCACGTCGCCGTCCCCCGCCGCCGCCCGCACGGCCGACGACCCCACGGTCACCGAGCAGCGCAAGCCCGGCCACGACGAGCGCCCGCTGGCCGAGCCGGGCCGCCGCCCGCTGACCGGCGAACAGCCCACGCCGGAACAGCACCTGGTGCCCGAGGCCCTGACCGCCATGCCGCTCCAGCCGTCGTCGATGGACACGACGTTCCTGAGGGCGTCGCTGACGCGGCCCGCGCGGGAGCAGCACAGCGTGTCCTGAGCCCGCGCGGGGCGGCGGAGAGTTCAGCCGCGCATCCGTCTCAGATGCGCACGCCGCGCGCCCGCAGGTACGCCAGCGGATCGACGTCCGCGCCGAAGCCGGGGCCGGTCCTGATCTCGAAGTGCAGGTGCGGCCCGGTGCTGTTGCCGGTCGAGCCGGAGCGGCCGATGCGCTGGCCGGGGCCGACCTTCTGTCCGGCCTTCACCGTGAGCGCCGACAGATGGGCGTACTGCGAGTACTTGCCGTCGGTGTGCCGGATGACGACCTGGTAGCCGTAACTGCCGCCCCAGCCCGACGAGACGACCGTGCCCGAGGCGACGGCCTTCACGGACGTGCCGGTGGGCACGGGGAAGTCGACGCCCGTGTGGTAGCCCTTCGACCAGGAGCTGCCCGAGGCGCGGTACGGCGTGCCGATGGAGCCGGAGACGGGTGCGGTCGCGCCGGACGCGGACGTGGCGGCCTCGGCCTTCTGCCGCCCCGCGGGCGCGGTGTCCCGCTTCGGCTCGGGCGCGGGCCTGTGCTGCTTGGCCGGCGGGTGCGCCCGCTCGGGCCTGCGCTCCTGCTTCCGCTCCGGCTTCTTCTCAGGCTTCTTCTCGGGCTTCTTCGCGTCGTGCTGCACGGGCCGCTTCTCCGGGCGCTGCGCGCGCTCGGGCTGTGTGCGGCGCTCCGGCGGGCGCACGGGCGCCTTGCCCTTCTCCGCGCCGCGCAGCGAGAGCCGCTGCCCCGGGGAGATGAAGTCCGGGTCGTCGCCGATGGTGCGGCGGTTGTTGTCGTACAGCTGCGGCCAGCCGCCCCGGACGCGGCGTTCCTCGGCGATGCCGGAGAGGGTGTCGCCGCGGACGACCGTGTACATCTTCGCGGTGCCCGCGGTGGACTGCGGTGTCACCTCGGGCTTGACGTCACGGACGGTGCGCTTGGGGGTCTTGGGGGCGCCGTCGGTCTTCGCCGCGCCGGTCGCCTTCCGTTGCTGCGGGGCGGTGGCGGGCCTGATGTCGGGGCTGTCGCCGCCGCGGGTGAGGCCCGCGCGCTGGGAGCACACCGGCCAGGCGCCGGGGCCCTGTCCGTCCAGGACCTTCTCGGCGACGGCGATCTGCTGGCTCTTGGTGGCGAGGTCGGCGCGCGAGGCGTAGGCAGTGCCGCCGTAGGCCTCCCAGGTGGACTGGGTGAACTGGAGGCCGCCGTAGTAGCCGTTGCCGGTGTTGATGCTCCAGTTGTTGGTGGACTCGCAGGCCGCGACCTTGTTCCAGGTGTCCACGTCCGCGGCGTGGCCCGTGCCCGCGGACATCAGCGGCAGGGCGATGCCGGCCCCGCCCGCCGTGACCGTGAGCGAGGCACGGTTGATCCGGCTCGGCTGGTACCGGCGATGCCGGCCTCGTAAGGCCATGAAAGCCCCCTCAGACACACGTCGGACTGGTCACACGTTCAGCCACAGGACAAGGCCGCAAGCTAGCCGGTCGGCCATGGGCGTGACAAGAGTACGGTGCCGAGGGGGCTTTGCACGGGGTGTTTCCGAGTCACTTTCCCAAATGCCCCGCGAGCCACCGGAGTTGCACGTCTTCCTGATAAGGTCCGCCGCCTTCATGGTCGTTGAAGGAGTACACCTCCATCGAACGTTCCGAACCCGTATAGGAGTTGAATGCGGCGAAGACGGTGGACGGCGGGCAGGTCTCGTCCTCGAGGGCGGCGGAGAAAAGCGCGGGCGCACGCCCGCGGGCCGCGAAGTGCACACCGTCGAAGTACGAAAGGGTCCGGAACACCCGCTCGTCGCGGCCGATCCGGGTCCGCAGATACTGGGCGATCTCCTGGTACGGCAGCCGGTCCGAGAGCGTCACCGCGCGCGGGAAGTCGCACAGGAACGGCACGTCGGGGGCGATCGCCGCGAGGTCGCGGACCAGCGCGCCGACGGCGATCGAGATGCCGCCGCCCTGGCTGCCGCCGACCGCGGCGACGCGCCCGGGGTCCACCAGGGGGTGGCTGCGGGCGGCCTCGACGGCGCGCACGCCGTCGGTGAACACGCGCCGGTAGTAGTAGTCGTGCGGGTCGTCGATGCCGCGGGTCAGATAGCCCGGGTGCGCGGGGCCGCTGCCCACCGGGTCCGGGGTGTCGCCCACGGAGCCGCTGCTGGCCTGCCCCCGCGTGTCCATCACGAAGTGCGCGTACCCCGCGGCCGACCACAGCAGCCGCTGGTGCGGCAGCCCCCGCCCGCCCCCGTACCCGATGTACTCGATGATCGTGGGCAGCGGCCCGGTCGCCCCCGCCGGGACCAGGAACCAGCCCTTGACCGGCTGCCCCCCGAAGCCCGCGAACGTCACGTCGAACACCTCGACCGTCGACAGGGGCGTCGCGACCCGCTCGAACCGCGCGTTCAGATCGTGTTCACGCGCGGCCGAAAGGGTCTTCTCCCAGAACGCGTCGAAGTCGTCCGGCTCGGGCAATTCCGGACGGTATCGGCGGAGTTCTTCCAGGGGCAGATCGAAATGGGGCACGGGCGGCTCCTCCTTCGGACACGGTGTCGGGAAGTCACGGTACGCCGCCGGGTGATACTGGCGCACAGATGCGATACCTCGGATTACCCAGGAACTCAGGAGCCAGAGCATGAGTGCTTCAGCGCAGATCGGTGTCACGGGACTCGCGGTGATGGGGCGCAACCTCGCCCGCAATTTCGCCCGCAACGGCTACACGGTCGCGGTGCACAACCGCACGGCGGCCAAGACCCGTGCCCTCGTCGAGGAGTTCGGCCACGAGGGCGATTTCGTCGGCGCCGAGTCCGCCGAGGACTTCGTCGCGGCCCTCGAGCGCCCGCGCCGCCTCGTCGTCATGGTCAAGGCCGGGGAGCCGACGGACGCGGTCATCAAGGAGTTCGCGCCGCTGCTCGAACCCGGCGACATGATCGTGGACGGCGGCAACGCGCACTTCGCGGACACCCGGCGGCGCGAGCGCGAGCTGCGCGAGCAGGGCATCCACTTCGTCGGCACGGGTGTGTCCGGCGGCGAGGAGGGCGCCCTGAACGGCCCGAGCATCATGCCGGGCGGCTCCAAGGAGTCCTACGAGGCGCTCGGCCCGATGCTGGAGAAGATCTCCGCGAAGGCCGCCGACGGCAGCCCCTGCACGGCGCACATCGGCCCGGACGGCGCCGGCCACTTCGTGAAGATGGTGCACAACGGCATCGAGTACGCCGACATGCAGCTGATCGCCGAGGCCTACCAGCTGCTGCGGGACGTCGCCGGTTACTCCCCCGCCGAGATCGCGGACATCTTCCGCACCTGGAACACCGGCCGCCTCGACTCCTATCTGATCGAGATCACGGCCGAGGTCCTCGCGCACGTCGACGCCGTGACCGGCGAGCCGTTCGTGGACGTCGTCCAGGACCAGGCGGAGCAGAAGGGCACCGGCCGCTGGACCGTGCAGATCGCCCTCGACCTCGGGGTGCCGGTGTCGGGCATCGCGGAGGCGGTGTTCGCCCGTTCGCTGTCCGGTCACAAGGACCTGCGGGACGCCTCGCGCGGCCTCGCGGGCCCGAAGGCGGAGCCGCTCGGCAAGGAGGAGGCGGCCGCCTTCGCCGACCAGGTCGAGCAGGCGCTGTACGCCTCCAAGATCGTGTCGTACACGCAGGGCTTCCACGAGATCGCGGCGGGCAGCGACGAGTACGACTGGAACATCGACCTGGGGCAGGTCGCCTCGATCTGGCGCGGCGGCTGCATCATCAGGGCCGCGTTCCTCGACCGCATCCGCGCCGCCTACGACGCCCGCGCCGACCTGCCGAGCCTGCTCGCCGACGAGAGCTTCGCGCGGGAGATCGGCGACGCCCAGGACGACTGGCGTGCCGTCCTGGTCGCCGCGACGCTCCAGGGCGTGCCCGCACCGGGCTTCGCCGCGGCCCTCGCCTACTACGACGCGCTGCGCGCCGACCGGCTCCCGGCCGCGCTCACGCAGGGACAGCGGGACTACTTCGGCGCGCACACCTACCGGCGCACGGACCGGGAGGGGTCGTTCCACACGCTGTGGGGCGGCGACCGCTCCGAGGTGTCCGCGTAGCGCTCGGTCACATGGGTGACGGCTCGGGCTCCGGCGGTACGGGGTCCGGGCCGGGACCCGGCGGCCTCGGCACCGGGGACGGCGACGGCTCCGGCAGCGGCACGGGGTCCGGCACGGGGCGCGGCGGCCCGCCCGGGTCGGGCGCGGGGCCGGGGCCCGGCGTGGGGTCCGGGTGCGGGCCCGGGGTGGGTCCGGGGGGCACGGGGTCGGGGAAGGGGTGGGTCATGGTTCCTCCAGCGGATCGGAGGCGGGTCGCGCCCGGGGCCTGAGTCGGCCCTGAGGGCCCTGCCGCGGGCGTTTCCACTCTCTCCCGCCTCGCGTGCCCACGCCCGGTGAGTCCACGCGTCCCCGCCCCGGGTGATCCGGGCCACCCGCGCGGTCGCGGACCCGGGTCGCCCGATTGCCGTACGACAGCGGCAGGTCAGTCCCGTACGCGGCTGAGGCGCACGACGGGGATGTCCCGGGTGGTCTTCTTGCGGTAGTCGGCGTACAGACCGAAGACGTCGACGAGGTGCGGCCAGACGCGCTCCTTGTCCTCGGCCGAAAGGGTCTCCGCACGGGCGTCGAACCGCTCGGTGCCCACGCGCAGCCGCACGTCGGGCTCGTCGCGCAGGTTCAGATACCACAGCGGATGCGTGTCGGCGCCGCCGTTGGACGCCACGATCAGATAGTCGTCGCCGTCGCGGCCGTAGATGAGGACGGTGCGCCGCCACTGCCCGGAGCGGCGGCCCCGGTAGTCGAGCAGCAGACAGGGGGCGCCCTGGACGACGGCGCCCTTCGTCCCGCCCGACTCCTCGTACAGCCGGGCCTGTTCGGCCACCCAGCCCGTCGGACTGATCACGACTTCTTCGGATGAGGTCATGCCCGAACCCTAGGCGGGGCTCCTGGCAGGACGCCTCATGCCTGGGGGTGATCCGTCCCCTTCATGCCTGGAGGCGATCCGTCCCCGGTACGGCGGCCGGTTACGGCGCGAGTCACGCCTCGGTGTGCCCGCACAGCCGGGCGGCCTCGCGCAGGCCGGTGCGGGGGCTGCTGAGCACGGGTGTCGCGACGGGCGCGCGGTCGGCAGCGTCGGCAGCGTCGGCCATGGAAGCCTGCGCGAGGAGGACCGCGCCGACCGAGCCCGCGACCCGCTCGACGGCCTCGGCGACGAGCCCCAGATACCCGGCCCGGTCCCCCGCCTCGAACCGCTCCCAGGCGCCGTCCACCAGGACGGTCCGGATGTCGACGGGCCGGCCCGCGCGTGCTGCCTCCTCGCGCACGAGGGCGACGGTCGGCTCCAGGGTCGAGGCGACCGTGGCGACGACGGCGACGGCCGGGCCCGCGCGCACCGCTGCGGCCGCCATCGGCCGGTCGACGCGCAGCACGGGCACCCCCGTGGCGGCGGCGTGCGACTCGGCGACGCCGCCGATGGTCGAGCAGGTGCACAGCACGGCGTCGGCGCCCTCGGCGGCCTCGGCGAGGGCCGCCCGGACGGCGTCGGCGACGGCGTCGGGGCCTTCGGCGCGGGCGCGCGCGAGCAGGTCCTCGTGGACGAGGTGGCGCAGCGTGAGGCCGGGGTGGTCGGTGTCGCGCAGCGCGTCGAAGACGGGGACGTGCGCGGGCGAGGTGTGCAGGAGCGCCAGGGTCACCACGCCGACGGGTCCGCCTTGGCCTTGGCGAGGGCGGCCTCGACGAGCGCGGCGGACGGGACGGGCGCCTCGTCCGGATGGCGCTCGGCCCACTTGGCGACGTACGGGCACAGCGGTACGACGGCGCGGCCCTCGCGGGCGGCGATCGCGTACAGCTCCCGGGCGAGGGCGCCCGCGATGCCCCGGCCCGCGTGCGCGGACGGCACCTCCGTGTGCACGGGCACGAGGGCGGGCGCGGGCTCGGACAGGGTGAAGTAGGCGATCTCACCCACGACTTGACCGTCGTCGCGGGCCCGCAGGGCTCCGTCGGCCCGGTCGTCGTGGATGCCGATGGCTCCGCCGGTGTCACTCATCGCCGCTCCTCGCCTTGTCCGCTTGTCCACTTGTCCGCCTCCAAGCTACGAGGCGACCCAGCCCCGCGCCTGCGCCAGGTCGAGGACGCAGGCCCTGACCCGCTTGATCTGATCGCCGGTCAGCGAGCCCACCGAGTCGAGCAGGGCCTCGGTCAGCTCCTGGCTGAAGGCGTCGGCAGCCGATACGGTCCGCTCGCCGTCGGCGGCAGCGGCGGCGGGTCGGGTCGCGAGGCCGCCACGGGGCAGCTGGTGCGAGGTGGACTGGTGGACCAGGCGGATGTTCGACGCCTTGGGCCCCTTCTCCCCCATCTCCAGGAAGAACTCGACCTGGCTGCCCTCCTGGTAGAGGTACTTCTCGTCCACCAGGTCGTTCGCGTGCATGAACACGTCCTCGTCGCCCACCTCGGGGACGATGAACCCGTAACCGCGGACCTCGTCGAACCGCAGGACCTTCCCCGCCGTCAGCACAGCCATGCCAGCACACCTCACCACACGCCACACGGTGGGCATCACCCTGTGTGAGCCCCCACAACCGAATGAATCCGTGGCCTGAACCTACCTTGCCGGGCCGGAGGCCGACCGCCCGCACCCCAGGTGGTCCCGCAGCACCGCCTCGGCGCTCGCGACGGCCCCCTCGATCGAGCCCGGGTCGGGCGTCCAGCAGTCACTGACGATGTGCACGGCCTCGCCGGGCAGCGGCTCGCGGACGCGGGGCGCGATCTCGTCGGGGTCGTGCCCGGGCCGCCAGACGTGCCAGGCCCCGTCGTGCGGCGGCAGGTTCCAGTCCTGCCGACGGGCGGACAGCGGGGCCTCCAGGTGGGGCAGGCCGTGCATCCGCGCGAGGAGGCGGTGCGCCCGCTCCACCAGGGCCGGGTTGGGGTCGGTGGGGTCGGTGCCGGGCTCGGGCGGTGCGTCCCAGGTCCTGGTGGCGGGCCCGCTGGGGTAGGCGGCGAGCAGCAGCGCGGGGCCGTCGTCGCGGGCGGGGCCGGGCGGCGGGCAGGTGCCGCCGTACCAGAGCTGCCGCAGCGGCAGGTCCGTCGTGGCGCGGCCGCGGGTCACGCCGAGGCCGTGCCACCACGCCGTCCGGTACAGCAGGAAGAGCTTGTGCGCGGGCACTGCCTCGACCGCCGCGAGGTCCGCGCGCAGCCGGGATGTGAACGGCAGGCCGTCCCCGTCGAGCCGCAGGAGCGGGCCCTGGGGCAGGGCGAGCACGACGGTGTGCGCGTGGACGTGGACGTGGGTGCCGGTGGGGCGGCCTTCGGGGTCCTCCAGGGCGAACGTCAGGCGGTAGCGGGGGTGGCGGGTGCCCGGGGGTGCGGGGGCGCCGGACGCGGCGCGGTCGTGGTGCGGATCGGCGCGGTCGACGCGCAGGAGCCGGTGCCCGAGGCGCAGGGTGCCGCCCGCCGCCGTGAAGCGGTCGCGCAGGGCGAGGGGCAGGCTCTGCATGCCGCGGCGCAGCGTCAGATACGCGGCTCGGGGCGGGGTGCGGAAGAGGATGCCGAGCTGTTCGGCGGTGTTCTCGCGGCTGTACGCCACGTCGTAGCCGCCGGTGTCGTGGAGGAACGCGACCGCCTCCGCCCCGAGCACGGCCCGCAGGGCGTCGGCGTACGCGGTCCACCGCAGGGGCTGTCCTCCGAGGGTGGCCCGGTCGCGGCGGGTCCGGAACGCGGTGGCGCACCGGGCGGCGCGGTCCGCGTCGCCCCTCTCCCGGGCCTCGTGGTGGCGGCGGCGCAGTTCGGTGAAGCCGGGGACGAGGACGTCGGCCGCGCGGAGCGTCAGGTCGCCGGGGTTCAGGCCGCGTTCGCCGCCCGTGAGGTCGTACGGGATCCTCGCGGGGTCGGCCAGGTGGCGCTGGCGCAGGGTCAGGCCGCGTACGTGGGTGGGGTTCTCGGGGCGTCCGAAGTCGAAGGGCACGAGGTCGCCTGCGAGTCCCGCCTCCTGGACGACGTCGAGGACCTGGCGCAGTCCGCTGTGCAGGCGCATCGCGCCGAGGTCGGCGTGCAGGCCCTCGGCCATGGGGACCGACCACAGCCGTCCGCCGACGCGGTGCGCGCGTTCGAAGAGCGCCACGTGGCCGGGGTGGAATTCTCCGGCGCGTTCCCGGTGCCGGGCCAGGCGGGAGGCCAGGAGACAGCCGCCGATTCCGGCTCCGACTATCGCCGTGTCGAGTTCGGGAACGGCCGGTAATGGCTGGCGAGTTCGCGCCGTCGACGGCGTGGTCGTGTTTGCCACTGCATGGTTTACCGCACTCTGGTGTTGATCTACAGTCGCGCTCACGTACACGTCTTAGCACATTCCGGTTCCCGCGCTTCTCGGGTCCGGGACCGCACCGCCTGAGCACGCTGGAGAAACCGCATGATCTTCCGCAAAGATGTCGTCGCCGAAACCGCCGGTGCCTACGACACGTTGGCCGCCTACTTCCAGGACGTCCGGTCGTTCTTCGAGGTTCTCAGCGTGCGTTTCAGTCTGCCCGAGTACGGGGTGCGGCTGCGCCCCATAGCCGGGAACGAACTGTTCTCGAATGCCAACAGCTACCTGCTGTCCGACGACAGTTCGTACCCCTACTACCTGTGGCTGCCGAGTTGGCTCGGGCGGTTCTACATCGACGCCGACCGGATCACGGACGGTCGCAGTGCCGATGACGTGCGCACCGCCGACGCCCGGCACATCGCGTTCGTGTGGCCGTGGCTCGGCTTCAACGACGCCTACGTCAAGGACGCCGCGGAGCCCGAGTGTTGGTTCGGCGTGGCGGAGCCCCGGCCGCTGGACCCGCGGGAGACGGTGCGCACCACGGCGCAGAGCCTGTTCAATCACTTCCGCCTCGAGCACACCCTCGACGGCGAGGAGCAGGGCTGGCTGACCGGGCACTTCACGCCGGACCAGGAGATCGGCTGCAATCTCGCGGGCCGTTGGCATCTGCGCCGGGTGCCGCTGTCGGCGCTCACGAGTTATTACGAGGTCGAGCGGAACGTCATCCAGCCGCTGGGCGAGAAGTTCAGCGCGCTCGCCTCCGCTCCCCTGACCCGCGCGGCCGACGGGCAGCAGCCGCAGGGACACCCCGAGCCGGTGCCCGCCGCTGTGCGGTCGTGAACTTCCACGGAGTGAGACACCCCTGCGATAGGGGTTATTGAGGGGTACTGCGGGGCTATCCGAACGCCGCGCGGTCACAGAACAATCTCACAAGTCAGAGGTGTCAAGACGAGAGGTGACCCATGCGAGGAATCGACAGCACCATCTCCGCCATCACGTTGAACTCCGTCCACCTCGAAGGCGGCCCGAGTACGCTTTCGGGGAATGTCGTCCTCGCCGAGTTGAACGAAGTGATCTGCTCCGCCGAGAAGATCAAGATTCGGCACGGAAATGGCTACGAGCACTACGAGTTCATTGACGCGCCGGTCACGCCGGACGCGGCCGCGCTCGACGACGCGTCGGGGCCGCTGAAACTGCGCTGGGTCGGCCGCACGAAAATCGCCGAGTAGGAGCAGAGCAGAACTCGACACCAGGGTCACGTACTTTCGAGAACCCCCACGAGAAAGGGCCCCCACCGCTCACGCGGTGGGGGCCCTTTCTCGTGCGGACCGGACCCGGGGGGAATCCGGTCCCGTCAGTCGCCGCGTCCCTGGGGCGGGTAGGACGCGTACGGGCTGCCGGTCTGGGCGGGCACCGGCTGCTGGTGTCCGGCGTGCGGGGGCGTGCCCTGGCGCGGCGGGTCCTGCTGGATGCGGCGCGGCCACCACGCGGCCCTACCGAGCAGGGCGGTGAGGGCGGGCGTGAAGAACATGGCCATCACGAAGGCCCCGATGACGATGCCGAAGGCCACCGCGAACCCGATCTGGGCGAGCGAGACATCGCTGGCGAGCAGCATCGACGCGAACGTGCCCGCGAGGATCACACCGGCCGCGGCCACCGTCGGGCCCGCGTGCTGGATGCTCTTGGCGGTGGCCTCACGCGGGCCGAGGCCTTCCTTGGCCTCTTCGCGCAGGCGCGCGACCATGAGGATGTTGTAGTCGGTGCCGATGGCCACGACGAACAAGTACATGATCACGGGTAGGAAGAAGGTCAGGCCCGACTGGCCCTCGATCTGCTGGAAGAGGATCACGCTCGCGCCGAGGGTCGCGCCGAAGCCCAGGGCGACGGAGACCATCAGGTAGATCGGCGCCACGATGCTGCGAAGGAGCAGGCCGAGGATGAGCATGATCAGCGCGGCCGCGGTCGGGAACACCACGGAGAAGTCCCGGTTGACGGCCTTGTTGATGTCGACGAACACCGAGGTGACGCCGCCGACCTTGGTCTCCGTTCCGGGCGGCGCGGCCTCGTGGGCGGTGGTCCGCAGCGGGCCGCGGACGACGTCCATGGCCTTGCGGCCGTTGGGGTCCATGGTCAGCACGGCGTTGAACTCGGCGGTCCTGCCGTCCTTGCTGAGCTGCGAACGCGAGGCGCTGCCCACGCCCTTGACCTGCTTGAGCTTGCCGACGAAGGCCTTCATGTCGGCCTCGTTGAGCTTCTCGCCGTTCGTGGAGCGCATCAGGACGGTGCTGGGGTTGGTGCTGCCCGCCGGCAGGTCCTGGCTCATGGCGTGCAGGGCGACCTGCGACTCCTTCTTGGAGTTCTCGTCCTCCTGGCTCGCGAAGGTCGGCTTGTAGCCGAACGCGCCGAGGGCCAGCACGATCATGAGCAGGCCGGAGCCGATGGCGAACAGGCCGGGGCGGCGCGCCACGGACTTGCCCATGGCCTCGAAGCGGGCCGCGCGCGGCTCCCGCTGCCAGGACTTGGACGGCCAGAACACCTTGGTGCCCATCAGCGAGATGATCGCCGGGATCAGGGTGAGGCTGGCGAGCAGGGTCACGCCGATGGCGATGGCCAGGGCCGGACCCATGGAGACGAGGAAGCTGAGCGAGGAGAGCAGCAGCGCCAGGAAGCAGACGACGACGGCTCCCGCGGCCGAGGCGATGGCCTCACCGACCCGGCCGATGGCCGAGATCATCGCGGTCTTCGGGTCCTCACCGAGCCGCAGCCGCTCCCGGTAGCGGAACATCAGGAACAGGATGTAGTCGGTGCCGACGCCGAAGAGCACGACGATCAGCAGCGACGACACCGAGCTGTCGGCCTTGAGGTGGAACTCCTTGGCGGCGGTCGCGATCAGACCGTTGGCGATCTGGGCGACCAGCGTGATGCCGACGATGGTGAGGACGGTGATCGTGGGGCTGCGGAAGATGATCGTCATCAGGACGACGATCAGGACGATGGTGCCGATGAAGATCAGCCCGTCGGCCTCCTTGGAGGCCTTCTCGTTGTCGAGCTGAGTGGCCGCGTCACCCGTGACGCCCCACTTCAGCCCCGAGTCGGCGACCAGCGGCTTGAGGTCGTCGCGCATGTCCTCGACCGCGTGCTGCTGGCTCTTGTCGCCCGCCTTCACGTCGGCCATCGACACCATCACCGTCTGCACCTTCTTGTGCGGTGACGGCGGCGCGGTGATGACCTGCTCGACCTTGTCGTACTTCTTGGCCTGCAGGGTCTTGCCGATCTTGGCGACCTCGGCCGAGTCGGCCTTGTCCAGGGCCTTGCCGTCCTCGCGCGTGAAGACCACGATCGCCGAGGGGCTGAAGCCCTTCGGGAACGCCTTCTCCTGGATCTTCTGCGCCTGGATCGACTCGTAGTGCTTGGGAAGGAACTCGGCCTGATCGGTTGTGGTGGTCAGCGACGGGGCGTAGCCGATCACGGCCGCCCCGGCGATGAGCCAGCCGATGATCACCAGCCAGCGGTGGCCGACGACGAAACGTCCTAGTGCTTTGAACACGGTTCCTTCCTCCACTCCGGATCACGCCGAAGTACTTGGTCTTGCGGGGGCTTGTGGTGCGGTTCGGGGCTAGTCGCGGTCCGTGCCCGGGCCGGTCGGCGCGCCGCAGAAGGGGGCGACGAGGCCGGGCAGCGCCGCCTCCGCGAAGCGGAGCCCGTCGGCGACGCCGACGTCGCGTATGCGGACGGCGCCCTTCCCGGCCGCGGTGGTGGCGGTCAGCGTGCACAGTCCGGCGCGGCGCTGCGTGTACGTCTGTCTGCCGGTCCAGCCGACGACGCGGTCGCGCCGCAGCACCACGGTCCGCCGGACGAACGTGCCTTGTCGTACGACGAGGTAGTCACCGCACAGGGCGTGGCCGAGGCCGCGGTAGGCGTCCACCGCGAGCGGCGCCCCGCAGGCCGCGGTGAGCGCCGCGGCCACGAGGGCGGCCCACCAGGGCAGCACTCCGGCGGCCGTACCGGCCCCGGCCAGGGCCGCTGCCCCGGCCGGGGCCCACAGGCAACCGCGCACCAGACGACGGCGCAGCGCGGGCCGGGGGTGGCCGCGCAGCACCGCCTGAGTGATCGGCGACGTGGCCTCGTTGAGGACGTCGGCCGTGATCTGGTGCGCGGAGTTCAGGGGTGCGGCCGGGATCAGCTGGGCCGGACCGAGCGAGCCGGGGAAGGAGGTGCCGCTGCCGCCGAGCCCGGTGGCCAGGAGGTTCAGCCGGCCCGCGGCGAGCAGCCGCAGGGGCAGGGGGCGGCTCAGCTCCACGCCGCAGATCCGCCGCTCGGCCACGGACACCGACCGGGAGGTGAGCAGGCCGCGGCTGATGTGCAGGGCGCCTTCCGGCTCGCGTTCGAGGCGGTGTCCGTACCAGGCCTCGGCGAACGCCACGAGGGAGCCCGCGACGCCGACGGCGAGCAGCACGAGGGTCACGACGGCGACGGCCACGGCAAGGGGCACGGCGGTCAGCCAGTCCCAGACGCCCCGCGCGGTGCCGCTGTCGGTGACGTCGAGCCCGAGGGTGTCCAGGAGCTTGGAGAGACCGGTGACCACGGCCAGGACCCCGGCGAAGGTGGTGACGGTCAGGGGGGCGTAGCGGGCCCACGACCAGCGCATCCGCGCGAGCGGCACCGGCAGCGCGGGGGCCTCGCCGCCGGTGTCGCCCGTGCCCCGGGTCAGCAGCAGCGCCCGGAACTGGACCGCCTGCTCGCGCGAGATCCCGTCGAGCACGAGCTCCTCGTCCTCGCTGCGGGCGGTGTGCTCGCCGGTGCCGACCTTCACGGCCGCGAGCCCGAAGAGGCGGTGGACGGGGTTGGCCGTCAGATCGGCACTGCGGACACGGTCGCGGGGGATCGACTTGTCGGTACGGAAGAGGAGCCCGGAGTGCAGCTCGACCAGGCTGTCGGTGATGCGGAAGCGGGTGGTGCGGTAGCGGACCCACTCGTGTCCCGCCTGGACGCCCGCCACCACGATGTAGGAGCCGAGCACGATCAGACCGTGGGAGTTCAGCAGGTCCCGGGCCACGAGGATCGCGCCGAGCAGCGGCACGGCCGGACCCACGAGCCAGCTGACGCTGACGACGATCATGCGCGGGTGCAGTCGCTGCCACGGCTGCTCCGCGGTCGGCGGCTGCGGATTCGGTACGTCGAGCACCGGTGTACGCACGGTCACGTGCCGTCCTCACGCAGGGCGCGGACGCGCTCGGTGAGGTCCTGGACCAGCTCTTCGGCAAGGCGCCGGTCCAGGCCGACGATGGTGACCGGGCCCGCCGCGGACGCGGTCGTCACGGTCACCGCGGCGAGCCCGAAGAGCTGCATCAGCGGGCCGCGCTTGGTGTCCAGGGTCTGGATGCGGGTGAACGGCACCACACGCCATTCCCTGGTGAGCCAGCCGGACGTGGCGCACACCGCGTCGTCGCCCGCCTCCCAGCGGTGCACGCGGTAGCGGTACCAGGGGGTGAGCAGCGCGTAGCCCACACCGAGGGGGCACAGCACCGCGAAGACGGTCCACAGCCAGGACGGGGCGTCGGGCGTCAGCGCAGCGGCCGCGAGGGCGGCGAGCACCGGCACGACGACCAGGAGGTTCTGCGTCAGCCACCAGTGGACGGCACGCCGGTCCGGGCGGCGGGCGGGCCGCGGCACACCGAGCACGAACGGAACATCGGCGTCCGGATGTGTCGCCTCCGCCCCGTCCCGCGCTGCCTGCCGCATCTGCTGTGGCACTGCCCCTCCACCCCTGTGGCTGTCGTTGTCCCACAAGCCAAACAACCGGGGCGGGGAGCGAGGCAGAGCGCTTCGTGTGGAGTGGAAGCGACCAAGGTTGCAACTTCGGGAGCGCGCTACCCACTTTCGTACGCTCCGCTGTTTCGTATGGACCACGTCCGCTTCGTGGGCGTGTGGGCGACAGTAGGGTGACCGCGTGACAGGGCCGATTCGATGGTTGGGCCGCAGCGCCGTTCAGGACACCATCCTCGTCGCCACCCTCATCGCACTCAACGTCTTCGTTGCCTTCTGGAGCGGCTTTCCCCGGGAAGAGCATCCGCGGTTTGGGCCGTGGGCGGGGTTGGGGTTGCAGGTGGTTGTGGTGGTGGTGTTGGTGGTGCGGCGTGTGTGGCCGTTGTTTGTGTTGGGTGTGGCGACGGTGTCTGCGGTGTTGATGTCGTTGTCGGTGTGGTTGGTGCCGGGGTTGTTGGTGACGTCGGTGGATGGGTCGGGGGTGTGGGTGCCGTTGGCTGCGCCGTTCGCGGCGTATTCGGCGGTGGTGTATTCGTCGCGGCCGCGGGGTGCGTGGGTGTTGACGGGTGTGCTGACGTTGGTGGCGACGCGGTTGTGGGAGTTGTCGTTCGCGGTGGCGGCGTCGGGGGTGTTGTTGACGGCGGTGCCGGCGTTGTTGGGGATGTATGTGGCGGCGCGGCGGGGGTTGATCGTGGCGTTGACGGAGCGGGCTGAGCGGGCGGAGCGGGAGCAGTTTTTGTTGGCGGAGCGGGCGCGGGCGGAGGAGCGGGTGCGTTTGGCGGGGGAGATGCATGACGTGGTGACGCATCGGGTGTCGTTGATGGTGTTGCAGGCGGGGGCGTTGCGGGTGGTGTCTTCGGATGAGCGGGTGCGGGCGGAGGCGGAGGGTTTGCGGGCTGCGGGGTGTCAGGCGTTGGAGGAGTTGCGGGATTTGGTGGGGGTGCTGCGGTCTCCGGAGAGTGCGGTGGGGTTGGTGGGTGGTGTTGGTGATGATGGTGGTGTGGGGGTGGGTGATTGGGGTTTGTCGGTGTTGGTGGAGGAGTCGCGGGCGGTGGGGGTTGAGGTGGTGTTGAGTGAGTCGGGGGATCGTTCGGTGTCGTCTCCGGTGGTGGCGCGGACGGCGTATCGGATTGTGCAGGAGGCGTTGACGAATGTGCGGAAGCACGCGCCTGGGAGTGGGGTGCGGGTGGAGGTGCGGTATGAGGCGGATCGGGTGCGGTTGAGGGTGCGGAATTCGGCTCCGACGGCGGCGGTGGATCGGGAGTTGGCGTCGTCTGGTTCGGGGAGTGGGTTGAAGGGGTTGCGGCAGCGGGTGGAGTTGGTGGGAGGCACGTTCGAGTCCGGACCCCGCCCCGACGGCGGCTTCCACATCGAAGCCGTACTGCCGATGGAAGCGCACCATGGATAGACTGTGGCCATGGGGCATGAAGTCGTAAAGGTGCTGGTTGTTGATGACGAGCCCATGGTCTGCGCGCATTTGAGAACGATTCTCGGTTCGGCCGAGGATATTGAGGTCGTCGACGCCGCCCATGACGGAGCCGCCGCGGTGGAGGCCGTGATGCGGCATCGCCCCGATCTCGTCCTCATGGATTTGCGGATGCCGGGCGTGGACGGGCTCACGGCCATCGAATGCATCATGAAACTCGACCAGCCGCCGAAAGTCGTGGCGCTCACCACATTTGACGCCGATCAGTATGTGATGCGGGCACTGCGCAGTGGAGCAAGTGGATTTCTTGTGAAATCCACGCCTCCCGAGGACCTGATCGGCCTCGTCCGCGTCGCCGCCGACGGCCACACCGTCCTCTCGCCCGTCGCCATGCGTCGCATCGTGGCCGCATCCTCCGACGAGGACGCCGCGCGCGAGCGCGCCAAGGCCCTGGTCGGCAAGCTCACCGAGCGCGAGACCGACGTCCTCACCTGCCTCGGCGAAGGCCTGTCGAACGCCCAGATCGCCACCAAGCTGTTCCTCAGCGAGGCGACGGTCAAGGGCTATGTCTCCCGCATGCTCGTGAAGCTGGAGTGCACCAACAGGACCCAGGCGGGCCTCCTCGCCTACGACGCGGGGCTCGTCAGCCGCTGACGGTCGCGGGGAGCCCGGCAGGCACGGGACGGTCGCGGGGGCCCCGCAGGCACAAGACGGTCGCGGGAGTCCCGCAGGCACGGGAGCCGGTCGCGGGGAGCCCCGCAGGCACAGGACGAACAGAGCGGACAGCGCGAAGGGCCGGAGC
>NZ_JBHXTE010000061.1:0-55161 GCF_042677545.1 Streptomyces sp. NPDC127108
GCCCCGGGCGGGCCACCGCCGTCACGTTGATGCCGCTGTTCCATGGCAGTCACGCTAGACCGGGGCATCGGCGAAGGGCGTCCGCCAGGCGTGGCGATCAGGCGTACTCCCGCTGGAGTACGAGGGGGAGTACGCCCTGCGGTACGAGGCGGGGTGCGGGAGCCGGCGGCCCCGGTCGGCCTACCGGTCCAGCCGGCTCAGTGCCCGCCCCGCCAGCGGATGCGTCCGCACCAGCTCGGCCAGCGTCATCGAGCCGCGGGTGATCTTCGCGAACGCGTTCCACGCCGGGCGGAAGCCCGTGAGGGCCGTGTGCAGCAGGCCGGGGCGGCGCTCGAAGACGTTGAGCATGCGGCGGCCGACGCTCATCTCGACGCCGAGGCCCGCCTTGATGGCGAACGCGTAGTTCAGGGCCTGACGGCGGGCGTCCACCGCGTCGTGGGCCTCCGAGATGCGCACGGCCCACTCCCCCGCGAGCCGCCCGGAGCGCAGCGCGAACGAGATGCCCTCGCGGGTCCACGGCTCAAGGAGGCCCGCCGCGTCGCCGCAGACCAGGACGCGCCCGCGCGAGAGCGGCGAGTCGTCGCTGCGGCAGCGCGTGAGGTGGCCGGAGGACAGGCTCGGCTCGAAGCCCGCGAGGCCGAGGCGGGCGATGAAGTCCTCCAAGTACCGCTTCGTGGCGGCGCCTTCGCCGCGCGCGGAGATCACGCCGACGGTGAGGGTGTCGCCCTTGGGGAACACCCAGCCGTAGCTCCCGGGCATCGGTCCCCAGTCGATGAGGACGCGGCCCGCCCAGTCCTCCGCGACGGTCTCGGGCACCGGGATCTCCGCCTCCAGGCCGAGGTCCACCTGGTCGAGCTTCACGCCGACGTGCGCCCCTATGCGGCTGGCGCTGCCGTCCGCGCCGACGACGGCGCGGGCCAGGACGGTCTCGCCGCCCTGGAGGACGACGGCGACCGTGCGCCGGTCGGGCACCGCGGGTCCGTGCTGCTCGACCCGGCTCACCGTGGCGCCCGTGCGCAGCTCGGCGCCCGCCTTCTGTGCGTGCTCGACCAGCTGCTGGTCGAACTCCGGGCGGTTGATCAGCCCGAACAGCATGCTCCGTGAGCGGCGGGTGCGGGCGAACTTGCCGTCCAGGGAGAACGTCACGGCGTGCACGCGGTCCTGGAAGGGCAGCTCGAATCCCGGCGGCAACGCGTCGCGCGAAGGGCCGATGATGCCGCCGCCGCACGTCTTGTACCGCGGCAGTTCGGCCTTCTCGAGGATCAGTACGCTGCGTCCGGCGACGGCTGCCGCGTACGCCGCCGAGGCGCCCGCGGGTCCGGCGCCGACCACGACGACGTCCCAGACCTGCCGCGCGTCGTCCGCTGAGTTCTCGCTGCTCACGTTGGTCTTCCGCTCCCGATCCCGCTCTTGGCCGCGCTCTCTTGAGGCATCCTACGGCGCACGCTTCCGCGATCCTCCTGTGGGAGGATCACGTACACCCCGCACAACGTCGCACCCACGAGGAGCGTGCCCATGTCGCCGCATCCGATCGCCGAGACCGTCGCCTCCCTCATGCCGAAGGCGAAGGCGGAACTCACCGAACTGGTGGCGTTCAAGTCGGTGGCGGACTTCGAGCAGTATCCGCGGAGCGAGAGCGAGGCCGCCGCGAACTGGGTCGCCGACGCGCTGCGCACCGAGGGCTTCCAGGACGTCGCGCTGCTCGACACCCCGGACGGCACCCAGTCGGTGTACGGCTTCCTGCCCGGCCCCGAGGGCGCCCCGACGGTCCTGCTGTACGCGCACTACGACGTGCAGCCGCCGCTCGACGAGGCCGGGTGGGCCACGCCCCCGTTCGAGCTGACGGAGCGCGACGGCCGCTGGTTCGGCCGCGGCAGCGCCGACTGCAAGGGCGGCATCGTGATGCACCTGCTCGCGCTGCGCGCCCTCAAGGCGAACGGCGGCGTCCCGGTGCACGTGAAGGTCATCGCGGAGGGCTCGGAGGAGCAGGGCACGGGCGGCCTCGAACGGTACGCGGAGGAGCACCCGGAGCTGCTGCGCGCGGACACGATCGTCGTCGGCGACGCGGGGAACTTCCGCGTCGGCCTGCCGACGGTGACCGCGACGCTGCGCGGCATGACCCTCGTCCGCGTCCAGATCGACACCCTGGAGGGCAATCTGCACTCCGGCCAGTTCGGCGGCGCGGCGCCGGACGCCCTGGGGGCGCTGGTGCGCGTCCTCGACTCGCTGCGCGCCGAGGACGGCTCGACGACGGTCGACGGCCTGGACGGCGGCGGTGTGTGGGAGGGCCTGCAGTACGGCGAGGCGGACTTCCGCAAGGACGCCAAGGTCCTCGACGGCGTCGGCCTCATCGGCGACGGTTCGGTCGCCGACCGCATCTGGGCCCGCCCGGCCGTCACGGTCCTCGGCATCGACTGCCCGCCGGTGGTCGGCGCGACGCCGTCCGTGCAGGCCTCCGCGCGGGCGCTGATCAGCCTGCGGGTGCCGCCGGGCGTGGACGCCGCCGAGGCGACGAAGCTGCTGCGCGCCCATCTGGAGTCCCGCACGCCGTGGGGCGCCCGCGTGCGCACCGAGCAGATCGGCCAGGGCCAGGCGTTCCGCGCGGACACCACGAGCCCCGCCTACGAGGCGATGGCCGGGGCGCTCAGCGAGGCCTACGACGGCGAGAAGATGCAGGCCGCCGGCATGGGCGGCTCCATCCCGCTGTGCAACACGCTGGCCGCGCTGTACCCGGAGGCGGAGATCCTGCTGATCGGCCTGAACGAGCCGGAGGCCCAGATCCACGCGGTCAACGAGAGCGTGTCCCCGCAGGAACTGGAGCGGATGTCGGTCGCGGAGGCGCTGTTCCTCCAGCGGTACGCGACGAGCTGACGCACCGGCCCCGGCCCTGGTCGGCGCTTCGCGCTACAACAGCCCGCGGTCCCGTGCGTACAGCGCCGCCTGGGCGCGTCCGCGCAGGCCGAGGCGGGTGAGGATGCGCGAGATGTGGTTCTTCACGGTGCCCTCGCTGAGGTAGAGCCGGGAGGCGATCTCGCGGTTGGTCGCTCCGGTCGCGACGAGCCGCAGGATCTCCACCTCCCGGGCGGTCGGTTCGGCCTCGCCCTGCGGAGGTGAGGGCGGCGCGGCCGGGACGGGTGGCGGCGAGGGCGCGGCGGCCAGGCGCCGGGTGACCGCGGGGTCGAGCTGGGCCACGCCCCGGTGTGCGAGCCGTACGGCGGCGGCCAGTTCGGCCGCGGGCAGGTTCTTCAGGAGGTAGCCGACGGCACCGGCGCGCAGCGCCTGGACGACGTACTCCTCGTCGTCGAACGTCGTCAGCATGACCACCTTGCAGCCGGGCGCCCGGCTGCCGAGCACCGTCACCGCCTCGACGCCGTCCATGCCCGGCATGCGGACGTCCATGAGGACCACCTCGGGCGCCAGGGCGAGCGCCGCGTCGACGGCTTCGGCTCCGTCGGCGGCCGTACCGACGACGCGAATGCCGGGCTGGATGCCGAGCAGGGAGGCGATGCCTTCGCGGACCAGCTCTTGATCGTCGACCACGAGGACGCGCACGACGGCAGCGGGGACGCCTGGGGCTTCCGGCGTCCCTGGCGTCTCTGGGCTCCCTGAAGTCTCCGGGCTCCGTGGGGTTTCCGAGGTCACGGTCCGCCGCCCGATGTACGCGGCACCGTCACCGTCAGCGTCGTCCCCTCCCCCGCCTCGCTCTCGATGTGCAGTGCGCCACCGAGGAGTTGGAGCCGTTCGCGCAGGCCGAGCAGGCCGACGCCCGGCGCCCCGCCCGTCGCTCCGGGGCCGGGCAGGCCGCGCCCGTCGTCGGCCACGGTGAGGCGGGCGGCGGCTGCGCCGTACTCCAGGGACACGGTGACGTGCCGGGCGTCGGCGTGGCGGCGGGCGTTCGTCAGGGCTTCCTGGGCGGCGCGGTAGAGCGCGGTCAGCGGGTCCGC
The DNA here is from genome assembly GCF_042677545.1 of Streptomyces sp. NPDC127108. Classification (NCBI taxonomy): domain Bacteria; kingdom Bacillati; phylum Actinomycetota; class Actinomycetes; order Kitasatosporales; family Streptomycetaceae; genus Streptomyces; species Streptomyces sp. NPDC127108. Next base: position 3,945 of record NZ_JBHXTE010000061.1, read on the forward strand.
GTCGTACCCGGTCTCCGCTCCGGCGATGGCGAGGGTCACGCGCGGCCGGTCGGTGCCGGTGTGGCGTACGAGGTCGGCGAGCGCGGCCGACAGGGAGAACGGGTCGGCCTCCTCGCGCAGGGCGCGGACCGACCGGCGCACCTCGTCGAGCGCGCGGGCCGCCGACCAGCGGGCGTCGGCGACGGCACGGTCGGCCGCCGCCGCGTCGCGGGCGCGGAAGGTGTCGGCCTTCTCCAACTGCACGGCGATGGCGATGAGATGGTGGCCGAGGCTGTCGTGGATGTCGCGGGCGAGGCGGTTGCGTTCCTGGGCCGTCGAGAGTTCGGCGACCCGTGCCGCGTACTCCCGCAACTGGCCGTGGGACGCCCGGAGTTCACGCACGGTCGACTCCAGGCTCCGCCGCGCCTCCTGCTCGCCCGTCGCGACGGCCGCCATCGACACGGCGAGCACCAGGCCGAGCCCGAACATCAGCAGGTCGGAGATCGCCTCGGCGTCCGCGTACCAGCCGTCGACCGCGAGCGCGTACCAGCCGAGCAGCGCGCCCGCACAGCCCGCGCCGAGCACGAGGCTCGCGCGGCGCCCGAACGCGAAGTATGCGGTGAACGGCACCAGGACGAACAGCACCCGGGACAGGCCCGCGCCGTCGCAGGCGGCCACGGCGAAGAAGAGCCCGACGCGCAGGACGAGGACGGCCGCCGCGACGGCACCGCGCCGCCCGCCCGCACGGCACCAGCGCGCCTCGGCCGCGTCCAGGGCGAAGAGGGCGGCCACGCCGATGACGAACCCCGCGGTGCGCACGGGGTGTTGGGGGTCGTCCCCGACGATGTCGTAGTACACGCCCGCGAACAGCACGGCGGCGTAGAGCACGGAGGAGACCCAGGGGACGGGGCGGGGCGGCCGGTCCTCCGCCGCGCGCGCTCGGGGCACGTCCAAGGGGTGCGCCGTGGCCGTCATCCGTGCCTCCCCGCCCGCACGACGCGCCTTCCAACCGGCATGACCCGCCTCCCCGTCCACATCGCACGCCCGCCGACCCTCGCGGCGCGCCTCCGAACCTGTCTGGCGGACACGGTACTTGGGGCGACTCGACCGGAACGAGGCTTCGGGGGGCGGTCCGGCCGGGTCTGGCCGTTCGGCATGTGCCGTACGGCCAACGGACCCTCGGCACCCGCCCGCAGGCGTGGCCGCCGCCCTGGCCGGACGGCACTTATGGCCGTCCCCGGCCTCTCCCTACGGTCGCCCTGCCCCGCTCCACACCGGGCGCCGACTCCCCGTCGAGCAGGGGCGGCTCCGGCCGAGCGCGGGACCGACGACCGAAGGAGCTCCACGCATGACGTTCCGTCACTTCTCGGCGGTGGCAGCCGCGTTGCTGCTGACCACCCTCACCCCGACCGCCACGGCCGCCCCCGACCCCGCGCCCTGCCCCGGCGACCGGCTCCGCGTCCCCGGCGCCGAACGCACCGTCGCCGCCTGCCTCCGCGACCTCACCACGGCGGGCACCGTCGCCTCCGGCCACACCGACCCCGCGGACTGGGCGGGCCTGGAGGCCCCGGGGACCCGTAACCCGAGCGGCGTGCCCGGCGTCCAGCTCGACGGCTACTTCCCCGACTCCTCCACCACGAACAGCACGCACGGCTGGGACCACGACAGCCAGTTCGTGATCCGGCTGCCGGAGCGCTGGAACGGCGGCCTGGTCGTGGCGGGACCGCCCGGCGTCCGCGAGCAGTACGCCAACGACCGCACCATCGCCGACCACGTCCTCGCGCGGGGCTACGCCTTCGCGGCGACCGACAAGGGCAACACGGGCCCCGCGCTGTACCGGGACGGCAAGCGCCCCGGTGACGCCATCGCCGAATGGCACCGGCGCCTCACCCAGCTCACCGTCGCCGCCAAGCGCGTCGCGGCCCGGCACTACGGCCGCGCGCCCCGGCACACGTACGCGGCGGGCATGTCCATGGGCGGCTATCTGGTCCGCTGGCAGCTGGAGAACGTGCCGTGGCTGTACGACGGCGGCCTCGACTGGGAGGGCGTGCTCCTGACCCGCGACGCACCGAACCTCCTGGCGACGCTGCCGCCCGCGCTGCGCGCCTACCCGCGGCTCCTCGCGGGCGAGCCCGGCGCGCGCGAGGCACTGCGCGCCGCGGGCTATCCGCCGGAGTCCGAGCCGCTGTGGGAGACGCACTACCGCATGCAGTGGGACACCCTCCAGCGCCTCATCCGCGAGGAGGTCGACCCCGGCTACGACGGCGCGACCGAGGCCGGTACGCCGTTCTGCCGCGAGGGCACGGGCAAGGGCTGCGACACCGACTACGACTACGCGGCCCGTCCGCGCGCGGTGCACGACACCGTGGCCCGCCTGTCCCTGACCGGCCGCGTCCAGCGCCCCCTGATCACCGTGCACGGCACGCTCGACGCCCAGGTCCCCATCGGCCCCGGCTCCGACCGGTACGCACGGCTCGTGGAGAAGGCACACCGCGGTGACAAGCACCGCTACTACCGGATCACCGGCGGCAACCACACCGACGGGCTGTACGGCGCGCACCCGCGCCTCGTGCGCCCCATACTCCCCTGCGCACGCGACGCCTTCGACGCGCTGACGGCCTGGGCGGAGGACGGCACGGCCCCGCCACGCAGCCGCACGGTGCCCCGCCCGGACGGCGACCCGGTGCAGTCCTGCACGCTCTGACCAGCCGGTTCCCGGGAACCGACGGGCGGCGCTTTGCCCTGGGCGGAACGCCTACGCCCAGGGCGAAGTGATCTCCCGTCAGCGGCGACCGCCTCCGTACGGTCGCCGCATGAACGCCATCGAGATCATCGAGCTCCGGCCCCGCCTCCACGTCTTCCGCTTCCCCGTCGGCCAGGCCTAACTGTGGCGGGACGACGAGGAGCTGACCCTCGTCGACGCGGGCCCGCCCGGCGGCGGCGCGGCCCTCGCGGACGCCATCTCCGGAATCGGGCTTCGCCCCGGCGACATACGCCGCGTCGTGCTCACGCACTTCCACGGCGACCACGCGGGCGGCGCGGGCGAGTTCGCCGGGCTCACCGGGGCGACGGTGTACGCGCACCACCTGGACGCGCCGATGGTGCGCGGTGAGGTGCCGGGTCCGGCGCCCGCCCTGGAGGACTGGGAGGTGCCGATCTTCGAGGATCGGCGTACATCTCCCGCAGCACGGCGTGCTGTTCACGGGCGACGCCATCGCCGCCGCGCCCGAGCACGGCGTGCTGCTCGGCGTCGGCAACCAGGACCGGGGGCAGGCCGTCGCGTCCTTCCACCGGCTCGCCGCGCTGGAGGCGGACGTGGCGTGCTTCGGGCACGGCGATCCGGTGGAGCGGGACGCTTCGGCGGTGCTGCGGGCCGCTGCGGAGCGGTACGGGAACTCCTGAGATCCCCTTCGACGGTGTCCAGACGGGGTCCGGCGGTGCACCGGCGGCGTTCTAAGGGGCCGCGCGCCGCGCCTTGTCGGCCAAGACCACTTCGGCCCGTTTGAACGCCGCCGCCTGAATGCGCGCCAGCTCAGTGATAACCGCGCGATCCTTCTCCGGAAGCGAATGCACGAGCTTGCGTCGCGCCTCAATGGCCGACGAAGAAAGCCGACTTGCCAAGGCGCATTCACCGTCATCTGCGGCGACGCCACGTTCGAGTGCGCGGAATTCCAAATTCTGTGCGGACGCCCTCCGATCACGTTTCTCATATTCATCGCTCAACTTCTTGCGGGCCGCTTCGGGAGACGGGTACGGGTGACCGCGTTCCGCCATGCAGGAGCGCCAGCGGGCCAGTGCGGCCACGTACCCGGCCTGCCGGGGGACGGCCGCGTCCAGACGGCCGTTGAGCGCCTGCGGCGTGTAGTACATGCGCGCCCAACTGACGACGTCCCCGGCCAGTGCGGCGCGCGCCCTGGCGTCACAGCCACGCTGTCCCACGTCGACCGTTCCCGTGCCCGTAGCGACCTCCGTCCGCGCGTCGGGCGGACCGGAGAAGGCCAGGTCGAAGCGGCGGCGCCGGTCCGCGTCGAGTTCGGTGTAGTACGGCGCGGGCGGCGGCCCCGACGACGGTGGCGGGGACGCGATGCCGTACCCGTGGCGGCGCCGCGAGGGCAGGTCGACCAGCGCCTTCGCGTCGTCGAGCGAGGTCGGCCGGGCCGCCTTGGCCGCCGGGTACGCGAAGCCCGCGCGCCGCATGCAGGTGTGGGTGAGCTGGTTCAGGGCCGTGTCCAGGGTCTGCTGGACCGCGGGCCAGCTCCCGGACCGGGTGACCATGTCGACGGCGTCCGCGCTCAGCCCCCCGGCTGACGCGGGCGCCGTCGACCGGGGACCGGCCGGCCCGCCGGGCGCCGCGGAGCAGCCCGACAGACCGGCCAGCACGGCCACCGTGAGGCACACGACCCGTGGCGGCCTGCGCGTCACCTCGGCGAACACCAGTGGTTGGAGCTGATGGTGTCGTTGAACGCCGGGTCGCTGTAGCCGACCGGCGGCGCGGCGGCGAAGTTCGGCACCGCGTCGTTCCTGCCCAGGCTGTGGTACCTGCCGGTGTAGTTGAAGCCCGTCCAGAAGTAGACGGTGCACTGCCGCCCCGCGTTGGCGTACGAGCTGATGCAGTCGTTCCAGGTGCCGCCCCGGCACTGACTCTGCCGGAAGTCCCTGAAGTCCTCGTTGTTTCCGGCGACCTTGCCGTCCTCGCCGCCGTAGTTGATGTTCACCCAGAAACACGTGTACGTGCTGGGGCACGAGGGTCGCACCTGTGCACCGCTCTCACCCCGCGAGCCACTCGCGCCGCTTCCGCCGCTCTCTCCCGCCGAAGCCGGAGCCGCCGCGAGTCCACCGAGCACCAGCGTCGCGGAGGCCGCCGCCACTCCCCAAGTCCTACGCATGTTTTCCCCTTCAACCGACGATGGATGGAACTCCCTTTCTTCGTGCCGAAAAGAGACTGATGCATTAACCGGCCCGACTGCTACGAATGTGCGGCTGGACGCACATTCCCTGGTACGTGGATATCCGACCGCACCGCGAACCACGGGAAGTTGTTCGAGGCAACGGAAACGGGGGAACCGGAATGCTGCGGATTCATTTCACCTCGGACGATCTGGCTCGTACGCGATTCGCCGACGGCCCCGATCCACTGTGGGAGTTGAACATCAGCCTGCACCGGCTCCAGCGCCGCGACGCCTCGGTGCTCTTCGGCTCCTGGCGGCGCCGGGTGGCCCCGGCGCTCCCGGCCGACGTCCGGCTGCTCTCGGCGCTCTCCCCGGCCCGCGGCTACACGTGCGACTTCCTCACGCCCCGCACCGGCGCGGGGCTGTGCGAACAGACGGAGGCCCTGCGCGCCCTGCCCCGGCAGACACTGCGCGCCGACCTCCTGACCTTCAGCCGCCTCAACCCCGGCCGCAGGCTGCCCTCCTGGACGGCCGCCCTGGCCGCGGGCTCGGCCCCCGTGCTCGGCCGCATCGCCGACACCGCCCAGGCCTGCTTCGACGTCGGGCTCCAGCCGTACTGGCGCGTCATCCACGACGAGGTGCGCCACGACGTCGCACTGCGCACCCGGGCCCTCGCGCACGGCGGGTGGGGCGCGGTCCTCGGCGCGCTGCACCCGTCCGCGCGCTGGGACTACCCGGTCCTCACCCTCGACTTCCCCGTCGAGCAGGACCTCCACCTGGCGGGCCGTGGCCTGCTGCTCCTGCCGTCCTTCTTCTGCCGTTACAACCCCACGGCCCTGTTCGACCCCACCCTGGAGCCCGTCCTGGTCTACCCGATCGAACACCGTCCGGGCTGGGAGCGTCCCGGCCACGCCCCCGCCGGCCACCCGGCCCTGACCGCACTGCTCGGCCGTGCCCGCGCCGTGCTCCTGGAAGCCGCGGCCGACGGCACGTTCACCACCACGGAACTGGCCCAGCACACCGGCCTGACGCCGTCCAACGCCAGCCGCCACCTCACCGCGCTGCGCCAGGCCGCGCTCGTCTCCAGCCGCCGCTACCGCAACACCACGCTGCACGCGGTCACCGCGCTCGGCGCGGCCCTCCTGAACGGCCGGCAGCCGCTGCTGCCCGCCTGACGCGACCGCCCGGTGCCAGGCCCCGGGCTCAGCCGCCCACCGGCTCCCCGGCCTCCAGGTACAGCGTCGCGCCCCGCTCGCGCGCCCGCAGCGCCCAGCGCAGGCGCGCGTAGCGCACGGGCGGGAGCATCCGGGCGGCCTCGTCCTCGGTGGCGAAGCGCCAGTCGCGCAGTTCCGGTCCCGGCAGCAGCAGTCGGCGCGCCTCGGCGCTGTCGAGGCGGCCGCCGTCGAAGAGGAAGCGCATGCCGCCGTAGCCGGGCGGCGCGGGCGGCTCCCAGTCGGCGACGAGGAGGCGCGGCGTGCCGGTGAGGCGGATGCCGGTCTCCTCGGCGACCTCACGGACACCGGCCTGCGCGGGTGCCTCCCCCGGCTCCACCACACCGCCGGGGAACTCCCAGCCCGCCTTGTACGTCGGATCCACCAGGAGCACCCGGTCGCGCTCGTCGAAGAGCAGCACGCCGGCGGCGAGGGTCTCGGCGGTGGGCTCGGGCGTCTGCACGATGTCGCAGACGGCGGCGGCCCCGGTGCGCACGGCCTCGGCGATGTGCTCGGCCGTCTCGGACGGTGTCAGGGCGCTGTTGTCGACGCGGTGGGCGTCCGCGCCGAGCCAGGCGGACAGCGCGGCGAAGTAGGGCTCGATGTGGTCGAACGACCACTGGCGGACGCGCAGTTCGGCGTCGGGCACGTCCGGGGAGACCTCGCGTCCGGCGATGCGTGCACGCAGGATCGTTTCGTCCGGAGCGAGCAGGACGTGGCGCACGGGTATGCGGCGGGCGGCGAGGCCGCCGAATATCTCATCGCGGTACTCCTGGCGCAGCAGTGTCATCGGTACCACCAGTACGCCGCCGACCTCGGCGAGCAGCCCGGCGGCCGTGTCCACCACCAGGCGCCGCCAGATCGGCAGGTCCTGGAAGTCGCTCACCTCGGCGAGGTGCTTGGCCGGAAGGAGCTGCGGCAGCGCGCCGCCGATGACCTCAGGGTCGAAGAGTGTGCTGTTCGGGATCAGCTCGATCAGTTCCCGTGCGGCGCTGGTCTTGCCCGCACCGAACGCGCCGTTGATCCAGACGATCACGGTTCCCCCTCTTCTGTTGGCCCCCAGTGGCTTGCCCGCAACACACTGCCACGGAAACCAGCGCCTGATGAGGGTGGCCGTTCTCGTACGAACCACCAAGCCGCCCTGTCAAGAGCCTCGCAGTAACTTCCCCCTATCGAGTGGCAGTGCTCTCCCATGAATCGTTCCCGCACTCCCTCTCGCGGCCCTGCCCGATAGCGTGATCCGCCAGGCACCCTGGCCCCTGGTGACCTCCTCGTTCCGGTTGCTGCACAGCAGCCGCCCCCGGCCGCGCGCACTGGCCGGGGCTCGCCCTGGGGGGACTAGTGCATCAGGACAAGCTGAGCGAATTCACGTGCGAGAACCCGGACTTACCACCCCGGGTGTACGAGGTCGACGGCGCCACGGTCGTGGAACTGTACGGCGACATGGACCTCGTGGGGTTCCAGCGCACGCTCCCCCACCTCGACCCGGTGACGGCGGGCCCGGCCCGGGTCGTCGTGGTCGATCTGACGCGTGCCACGTTCCTCGACTGCTCCGGCCTCTCCCTGCTCATGCGGGCCCACCGCCGCCTCACCGCCCGCGGCGCCGCGCTGCGGGTGGTGTGCGCCGACCCCATGACTCTGCGCGTCATGGGCATCACCGGTCTCAAGGCGACGCTGTCACCGGTCGCCTCGGTACGGGAGGCGCTGGCGCAGCCCCGCCTCGACCCTTGACCGGAGACGGCAGCGGGTCCCGGACCACACTCCCGGGGCCCGCACGGCCGCGTCGCTCCCGCGAAGCACCGGGCGGAATCGCGAGCCCCGCAACGGTATGGAAAGGTGGAAATCGCCGAAAAGCAGTGCAATCGGCGCCATTCCACCCCGAGAGGAGCGCGGCCATGTCCTCGAAGCGACGCCGCAAGAAGAAGGCCCGCCGCAAGCACGCGGCCAACCACGGCAAGCGGCCGCAGTCCTGACAGCCGGGCCGCCGCGGGTACGGCCGCGCCGGGTTTCTGGTCCCCGTACAGGGGCGGAATCGGGACACCGGCGTATCCGTGCACAGCCATGACCGGTACTCCGCCCGAGGCACCGGGACGGCCCGCCGCCCGACAACTGCCGTAAGGACCGCACGGCACGTCGAGGTCCGGCCGCCGTCCGTCGCGGCCGGGACGGGATTCGGCGCGAGCCGACCGGGAACTCGCCAGGGACGCGGTCATCCCGACCCGCCGTCGAGCAGCCAGTGGTAGCGCAGCCGCAGCGCCCGCTCCGTGCTGGCCGCCGCGGCACCCAGCCCCACCAGGACGTTGCCCCGTGCCGACAGGTCCACGGGCGAGGTGAAGGCCCCGACGTGCCGGGCGATCTCCTCAGGCCTGGTGAGCTGCTCGACCAACTGGGCGATGAGCAGGAGCAGTGCGACGACGAGCACGATCGACGAGAAGTGACCGATCCAGCGGCTCAGGGCGGGGTGCGCGCGGTCGACGTACGCACGGCGCCCTTCGGCGGAGTCGCGGTCCGGGACGAGTCGGTGCTCGGTTCCCTCGGCGGTGACGTAGTGGCAGCGCTTGAGCCCGAAGGCGCTCGTCCTCACTTCGACGGTGCCGCCGTGGACGGGGAAGGCGGCGGGGAGTCGGGACCGCGCGTGCTGCCTGCCGTCGACGTACAGGTGGGCGTTGACGGCGCCGGACTCATCGGTCCGCCCGTGCTTGACGTCGATGGCGTAGACGACCTGCCGACCGTCGTCGTGCGTCAGCCGAAGGTAGAAGAGCGCGCGGGACAGCAGCTGCCACCAGCGGAAGGGCTTCAGCGGCCGCCCGTCCCCGGGCTTGACCCTCCGGGCCGCCCGGCGCTGCCGCCACTCCTTGATCATGACTCCGCTCCCGTCGCGACCGTTCCCGTACCAGGGGAACGACCTTCTCCCACGGGCACGGCCGGCACATCGACCCGTCGGCCCGAACCGTCCTCGACCAAGGACGAGGCGGTCATTCGACTCCGGTCGAAGGGCATACCGGCCTCAGGTCTGACGCGGTGATCGCACGGCCTCGCGATAATGACCGCGTGAACACGGACGCCGCGCCACCGCTCGGATGGTGGCAGCAGACCTCGCGGCTGGCCGCGGCCGCGGCCGTGGGCCTGCCGGCCTGGCTGACCGTGGGGGTGCTGCTGCACCGGGAGGCGGACGGGACGGGTTCCTGGTTCCTCCTCGGTGATCCGCTGGTGGCTCTCGGCTGCCTGACCGCACTGCTGTGGCGGCGCCGGTTCCCGCGTGCCGTCGCCATGACCGTCGCGCTCGCCTCCACCGCGTCGGCGCTCGCCGGCGGCACCGCGCTCCTTGCCCTCGGCTCGGTCGCCACCCGTCGCCGTCCGATGGAGATCGGGGGCGTCGTGCTGGTCTACGTGGCCGCGTCACAGTTCCCCTCGCCCTACCCCACGCAGGGCGCACCCGGCACGACGTGGGTCGAGCTCGTGTTCCCGGTACTGGCCGCGGGCATCGCGGTGGCCATGGGCATGGCCGTCGGCGCACGGCGAGTCGAGGTGCGGTCCCTGCGGGAGCGGGCTGAGAGCGCGGAACGGGAGCAGACCGCACGAGCGGCGCAGGCGCGGGCCCTGGAGCGCAACCGGATCGCCCGCGAGATGCACGACGTGCTCGCGCACCGGATCTCCCTGGTCGCCCTGCAGGCCGGAGTCCTCGACCACCGCGGCGACCTCACCGCCGAGGAGAACCGCGTGCTGGTCCGCGGCATCGTCGAGGGCTCCCACCACGCCCTGGAGGAACTGCGGGACGTCCTCGGCGTGCTCCGCGCGGAACCCGGCCGCCCGGAACCACCGCAACCCGACCTCGGCCACATCCCGGCCCTGATCCAGGACGCACGCGCCTCCGGCCTCGACGTCACGCTCAGCACCACGGTGACGGGAAGGCCGTCAGACGTCGCCGCACGCACCTGCTACCGCATCGTCCAAGAGGGACTGACCAACGCCGCCAAGCACGCCCCGGGCGCACGCGTGCGCGTCGCCCTCGAGGGAGCAGCGGGCGACCGGCTCACCGTCAGCGTCCACAACTCCCCGGCCGCCTACGCGACACCGCACCCACCGACGTCGGGATTCGGGCTGCTCGGCCTCAACGAGCGGGTCGACCTCGTCGGCGGCGAGCTCGACCACCGCCCCACACCCGGCAACGGCTACCTCCTCACAGCCGCCCTGCCCTGGCCGAACCCCGTGCTCGAAAAGAGAACATGAGTGGACACCGAACAGGCGAAGGTGCGTGTCGTCATCGTCGACGACGAACAGCTCGTACGCATGGCACTGCGGCTCATCATCGACGGCGAACCGGACCTGACCGTCGTCGCGGAGGCGGCCGACGGGAACGCCGCGCTCACCGCGGTGGACGAACACCAGCCGGACGTCGTCCTGATGGACGTGCGCATGCCCGGCCGTGACGGTCTCAGCGCGACCCGGGAACTCCTCACCCGGCGGCCCGCGCCGCGGGTGCTCATGCTGACCACCTTCGACTCCGACGATCTGGTGCTCGGCGCGCTGCGCGCCGGAGCACTCGGGTTCGTGCTCAAGGACACCCATCCACCGCAGATCCTCGACGCGGTGCGGACCGTCGCGGGCGGCAACCCCGTCCTCTCCCCCGCGGCCACGGCGCGAGTGATCGCCGCAGCCACAGGACCGCAGTCCGCGCACGCCCGCGACCCGTCCCGCGAAGCCGCACGGAAACAGCTGTCCACCCTGACCGAACGGGAACGCGAGACCGCCCGCGCCATCGCGGACGGCCTGGGCAACCCGGAGATCGCCCGACGGCTGCGCATCAGCGTCGCGACCGTCAAGGCCCACACGAGCAACCTGTTCGCCAAGCTGGCGGTCGAGAACCGGGTCCAGATCGCACTCCTGGTCCGCGACGCGGAGAAGTGACTCAGCCCTTGCTCGACCCCAGCGTCAGCCCCGCGATGAAGTGCCGCTGCAGCAGCAGGAAGACGAGGATCGTCGGCAGGGCCACCAGGACCGAACCCGCCGCCAGCAGGTTGTAGTCGGTGAAGAACTGCCCGCGCAGGTTGTTCAGCGACGAGGTGATGGGGAGTTTGTCGGGGTTCGAGATGAAGATCAGGGCCCAGAGGAAGTCGTTGTAGATCCAGGTGAACTCGAGCGTGGCGAGGGCCGCGATCGCGGGGCGGCACAGGGGCAGGGTGATGCGCCAGAACTGGGTCCACACCCCGGCGCCGTCGACGATCGCCGCCTCCAGGATCTCCTTGGGCAGGGTGCGCATGAAATTGGCCAGGACGAAGACGCAGAAGCCCACCTGGAAGCCGATGTTGACGAGGATGACGGCCCAGTACGAGTCGTAGAGGGTCATCGAGTCGGACATCCACCAGGGCAGGTCGATCTTCAGGAACAGCACGTAGAGCGGGGTCACCAGGACCTGTGGCGGCAGCAGGTTGCCCGCGGTGAAGAACATCAGCAGGGCGAGGCTGCCGCGGATGTTGATGCGGGCGACGGCGAACGCGACGAACGCGGCGAGGAAGAGCGTGATGATCACCGCGGGCACGGCGATGATCAGTGTGTTCATGAAGTACTTGCCCATACCGGATTCGGTGTAGGCCTCGCGGTAGTAGTCGAAGGACAGCTTCTTCGGGAACGAGAAGTAGCCGTGCTGCGCCGTCTCCTCGTACGGGCGCAGGCTCGCGTAGACGGCGAGCAGCAGCGGAGCCAGGAACACCAGGGACACCGCGGACAGGAAGATGTGCACGCCGAAGCGGCCGCGGCGGGGAGTTCGGCGGGGGTCCGACTCGCGTGCGGGTGGGGCGGGTTCGGTGGGGCGGGCCGTGGCACGGATGTCCGCTGTCATTTCTCGCGCGCTCCTCTCAGCTCCTGGACCAGGAACGTCACGATGAATCCCAGGGACACCGCGAGCAGGACGACCGCGATGGCCGAGCCGAATCCGATGCGGCTCGCCTCGCCGATGATGTTGTCGGTGATGAGCACCGAGAGCAGTTCGAGTCCGTTGCGGCCCTTGTTCACCGCGTAGACGATGTCGAAGGCGCGCAGTGCCTCGATGACGGTGATGACGCCGACGATGACGTTCACGGGCCGCAGCGTCGGCAGGGTGACGCGGAAGAAGGTCTGGCGTTCGTTCGCGCCGTCGATGGCCGCCGCCTCCTTGAGGGCGGGGTCGACGGATTTCAGTCCGGCCAGGTAGAGGATCATGACGTAGCCGGTGTGTCGCCAGCTCGCGGCCAGCATCATCATCCACAGGTTCTTGCTGGAGTCGCCGAGCCAGTCGACCGGGTCGTTCCGGTTGTCCAGGATCGTGTTGACGACGCCCTGGTCGGTGCCGAGGAGCAGTTGCGCCATGAAGCCGACGACGGCGAGGGACAGCACGACGGGCATGTAGAGCACGGACTGGTAGAAGCGGCTGAAGCGGACGCCGCGGTCGATGAGGACGGCGAGGAAGAGTCCGAACGGCGTCGCGACCAGGCCGAGGAAGGCGATCCACAGCAGGTTGTGGCGGACGGCGGGCCAGAACGCGGGATAGTCCTGGACCAGGTTCTCGTAGTTGTCGCCGCCCACCCAGTGGATGTCGCCGATGCCGTCCCAGGACGTGAAGGACAGGCCGACGGAGGCCAGGGCCGGGCCCCAGACGATGACGATGTCCAGGAGCACGGGGATGCCAAGGAGCACGCCGAGCACGGCGATGTCACGGCGTGTGAAGCGCCGTGTCGTCGCCCGCCGACCGGCGCGCCGCGCGGTTTTCTGCGGCACGGAGTGCGGTCCTCTCGAATCAGCTCACGAATCCACGGACGAAGCCGCTCACGGTGCGGCTCACGTGGAGAAGATGTCCTTCTTCTGCCGTTCGATGCTGTTGACGAGCCCGTCGACGTCCTTCGGGTTGTCGATGAAGTCCTGCAGCGCCTTGATCATCACGGTCTGTGCGAAATCGGGGCGGGTGTCGCGGTCGAGGAACTGCGAGATGTGCTTGGCCTTGGAGACGAGTTCGGCGGACTTCTTCTGCAGCGGGGAGTATTTCGCGGTGTCGGCGCCGTCGTTGACCGCGACGTTGTTGGGGTCGCCCTTGAGATAGACGTCCTCGGCCTCGGCGGTGCCGAGCCAGGCGAGCAGGTCCTTGGCGCCTTCCACGTTCCTGGACTTCTTGGCGATGAGGAATCCGTCGATGGGCGCCTCCACCGCGTCCCGGCCGAACCGCGGGTCGATCTCGGGGAACGCGAAGAAGTCGATGTCGTCGCGCTCGCTCGCAGGGAACTGGCTGCCGGGGTGCGGCATGCCGAAGACGGCCATGCCGGTCCTGCGCTGCTGGAGGCCTTGTCCGGCCTCCTCCCAGGTCCGGCCGAGCGCGCCCTTCTGGTAGTACGGCATGAGTTCGCGCCAGAGGTCGAAGACCTTCTTCACCTTCTGGTCGGTCCACGCCTCCTCGCCCGCCATCAGGCTCTTGTGGAAGTCGTATCCGTTCAGGCGCATGTTGATGTAGTCGAAGGTGCCCATGGCTGGCCAGCCGTCCTTGTCGCAGAAGGCGACCGGGGTGCCGTCCTTGCGCATCTTCTTGGCCAGCGCGATGAACTGGTCCCAGTTCTCCGCCTGTTCGTATCCACGCTTCTCGAAGAGGCTCTTCCGGTGGAAGACGGCCCACGGGTAGTAGTAGTACGGCACGAAGTACTGCTTGCCCTCGTGGGTCGACTGTTCCTTCAGCGCGGGCGAGAAGCCCTTGAATTCCTTCCAGACATCACTGATGTCGATGAGCAGGCCCTTTTCGGCGAAGTACTGCATGCGGTAACCGGCGAACCACATGAAGACGTTGTCCGGTGAACCCTGCAGGTAGCGCGTGATGTTCTGCTGGAATTCGTTGTGCTCTGTGGTGTTGACCTTGACCTTCTTGTCGCTCTGCTTCTCGTACGCGTCGAAGGCCCCGGCGAACGCCTTCTTCGGCACGGCGTCCGAGGCGTTGGAGCCCACCGTCACTTCGTTCTTGTTGCCGCCGGGCCCGTCGCCACAGGCGGTGAGCAGCGCGGGGAGCGTGACCGCTCCGGCGCCCACGGCCGCACCGCGCAGGAGATTCCGCCGGGACATCGGATGTCCAGCCCCACCACGCGGGGTCGGTGGACCGGTGAACGATGACTGCGTCATGTCCCCTCCTCGGGGTGCAACCGAACACAACCGAACGCGAGGATTGGATCTCACTCCCACCAGTCCCCGCCGTCAAGGGTTTTGGCAGGGACGGCCCGAACCGTTACCGCTCCTCTTCCAACAGAGTTCAACACGCCCTACCGTAAGCGCGCACGAGTGACACGTACACGAAGACATCCCATCTTCCGCGAGTACGGAGGAACGTCACGATGCGTCACCTTTCCAGCCGCACCACCCCCCGAAGAGTGGTCGGGTCGCTCGCCGCGGCGCTGCTCTGCGCGGCCGGGCTCGCGGCGCCCGCCGTCGCCGGCGACACCCGGGGGGCGGACACCGCCCGGTCCCCCGGAGCGGACGGCGCCCAGCCCCGGGCACAGACCCGGGAAAGCGAGACCCCCCGGCTGCCGGGCGGCCTCGCGCTCACCCCTCCGATGGGCTTCAACAACTGGAACGCCACGCACTGCCGCGCCGACTTCGACGAGTCGATGGTCAAGGGGATCGCCGACATCTTCGTCGAGAAGGGCCTCAAGGACGCGGGGTACGAGTACGTCAACCTCGACGACTGCTGGGCACTGCCGGAGCGCGACGCCAACGGCAAGCTGGTGCCCGACCCCAAGCGGTTCCCGGGCGGCATCAAGGCGGTCGCCGACTACGTCCACTCCAAGGGGCTCAAGCTCGGCATCTACACCAGCGCGGGCACGAAGACCTGCAACTCGGCGGGCTTCCCCGGGGCGCTCGGCCACGAGCGCAGCGACGCCCAGCAGTTCGCCGACTGGGGCGTCGACTACCTCAAGTATGACAACTGCAATAACCAGGGCGTGGACGCCAAGAAGCGCTACATCGCCATGCGGGACGCCCTGAAGGCGGCGTCGGAGACGACGGGCCGCCCGATCGTCTACAGCATCTGCGAATGGGGCGAGAACAAGCCCTGGGAGTGGGCCGCCGACGTCGGTCACCTGTGGCGCACCACGGGCGACATCAGCGACAACTGGGGCTCGATGCTCTCCATCATGAAGCGGAACCTGCCGCTCGCGCAGCACGCGGGGCCCGGTCGCTGGAACGACCCCGACATGCTGGAGGTCGGCAACGGCGGCATGACGGCCACCGAGTACCGCAGCCACTTCTCCATGTGGTCGATCATGGCCGCGCCGCTGCTCATCGGCTCCGACCTGCGCAAGGTGTCCCCCGAGACCTTCGACATCCTCGGCAACAAGGAAGTCATCGCCGTCGACCAGGACCCGCTGGGCAAGCAGGGCCACGTCGTCTCGTCAGACGGTGGGCGCTGGGTCGTCGCCAAGGAGATGAAGGACGGCAGCCGCGCCGTCGCGCTGTTCAACGAGACCGGCAGCCCGAAGACCATCACCACGACCGCGAAGGCCGTGGGCCTGCCCGCCGCCGACGGCTACTCCCTGCGCGACCTGTGGAAGCACGAGAGCTACAACGTCGCGGGCACCATCTCGGCGACCGTGCCCGCACACGGCACGGTTCTCGTACGGGTCTCGGCCGACGACCAGTGGCAGCACAAGCCGCCCGCCGTCGACCTAGGCTCCGCCGCCGACCCGCTGGTGGAGGCGGGCGAGGCCGAGAAGGTCCTCACCAAGGTCACCAACCGCGGCAGCACCGACGCGCGCGACGTCCGCGTCTCCCTCACCGGCCCCTCCGGCTGGCGCCTCAAGTCGACCTCCCCGACCCGGGCGTCCGCCCTCCGCACGGGCGAGGTCCTCGGCACGTCCTGGCAGGTGACAGCGCCCCGGGACGCCAAGCCCGGCACGTACGCCCTCGATCTGAAGGCGAGCCACCGCGCCCCCGGCGGCGGCCGCGTCCAGCTCGAACTGCCGCTGACAGCACGGGTCGTGGTGGCCCCGCCCGCGGGCGACACCGCGCTCAGCGGCCTCCCCTGGCTGTCCACCACCAACGGCTGGGGCCCCGTCGAGAAGGACACCAGCAACGGCGAGAGCGCGGCGGGCGACGGCAAGCCGCTCACCATCGGCGGCAAGGTGTACGCCAAGGGGCTCGGCGTGCACGCGGAGAGCGGCGTCGAGTACTACGCGGGCGGAGCCTGCGAGAAGCTGACCGCTCAGGTCGGCGTCGACGACGAGAAGCCGGACAAGGGCACCGTCGCCTTCCAGATCTGGGCCGACGGCAGACTCGCCGCGTCGACCGGCGTCCTCACCACCGCCGACACCGCCAAGCCGATCTCGGCCGACGTGCGCGGCGCCGAGGTGATCCGCCTCGTCGTCACGGACGGCGGCGACGGCATCGACTCGGACCACGCGGACTGGGCGGAGCCGGTGCTGGGCTGCTGAGTTCGCGCCCGCTCGGGCCCGAGCGCGTCCGGGCCCGGCCCTGTCTCAACGACTCGGCCGGGCCCGCACAGCGCGTCACGGGGTGCGGAAGCCGCGGAAGGTCACTGACTTGCGGCTCTCGAAGCCGAGCCGCTCGTAGAGGGCGATGGCACCGGTGTTCGCCTCGGCCACATGCAGGAAGGGCCGCTCACCCCGGGACAGGATGCGCTCTACCAGCGCGAGCACCAGGCGGGCGGCGTGGCCCTGGCCGCGTTCCTCGGGGGCCGTGCACACGGCGCTTATCTCGGTCCAGCCCGGAGGCCGCAGCCGCTCGCCCGCCATCGCCACCAGGCGTCCTTGCACACGGATCCCGAGATAGGTGCCGAGTTCACAGGTGCGGGGCCAGAACGGCCCTGGTGCGGCCCGCGCGACGAGGTCGAGCATCTGCGGCACGTCCTCCGGCCCCAGCTCCCGGATCCCGGCATCGGCGGCAGGAGGTGCGGCATCGAGCCGGTGGCCGGGCCACAGCATCTGCCGCCCCTCCAACTCGAAGACCGGCTCCCAGTCGGATGGCGGGAGCGCCGGGCTGCTGAACATGTCGGCGAAACCGCCGCTGCCGAGCAATCGCGCCAGATCGGCCCAGTCCGTCGAGTCGGGCTCGGCCGGCACCGCGCAGAAGGTCGCGACACCCGGCAGGTACGTGGCCGCCTGCCCGCACCGTCGGGCCAGCTCCGCGTGCTGTCCGAGCAGCGAGTGGGCCACGGGATGGTCGAGCACGGCGGCATCACTGGTCACTCCCTGATCCTCGCATCCCGGCAACCTCCGGCGGCACGGGGGTCGAAGGTCATGTCCGGTTGCGACGACGCACGCGGGGTCCTTCGCGGTGCCTCACCCTCCGTGGCGGAGCCTTCTTCGCGGCCTCGGCTTCGGCCTTTCTGCCGGAGCGACGCTGCCAGAACTCGTGGATCGTCACCCAGGCGACGCCCAGACCGAACACCGCGCCCAGGAAAGCCAGCACCGCGACCGCATCGTCCTTGGCGCGCCGAGCCGTGTGCGCCGCCGTTGCGCGGACATGAGCTTTCTGCATGAAGGGCGGCTTCTCGAAGAGGACGTTGTCCGTGTCGCGGTGGTACGCCGTGACCGTCAAGGCAAGAGCCATGGTGCCCGTTGCGGACGGCTTCACAATCCACCGCCATTTCGCTTTGTCATCAGGCGTGAGCACGTTCTGCCGCTCGGAGGAGAGTGCCGTACAGGTGACTCCCGCCCCGCTGCAGTGCAGCTTGACGCCCATGAGCGCGCCGACTTGCAGCTCACCCGTGCGCTGCAAGTCCTTTCCCTCACCCCGCGGTCCGGCGACGCGGAACCCTGCCACTTCCGCATGGAACTCAAAGGCTCGACCGAGCTTCGCCGACCGTACACGCGTGTAGCTGATCTTGCCCTCGAACATCTCCTTGCGGCTCTCGATGATCTCCTGACCATAAAGAGCTTGGCTTTCCGGGTCGTCACCCCTGCTCGACTTACCCGCACATGAGGTGACCAGCAAAGCAACGAGCGCGACACCAACCGTCCAGGCGGCCGCCCGAGGCGCTGTGACTCTTTTCCGACTCGAATCCTTCTGCGCTGCCATCGTGATCGCCTGACGCTCCCCCCGTTGGCAGCATCGTGCCGCAACTGGGCACACGCCGCTGGCCGTTCACACGGCATCGACGAGATCCGGACTCAGCGATTGGCGACCGGGCGCAGCTGTCCGACCGTCGCGTCGGGGAAGGCCCGCAGCGCGGCCGCGGCGGCCCCCACGAGGCCCGCGTCGGTGCCCATCAGGGCAGGGGCCACGGTCAGGCCGCCGACGAAGGACAGCGTGGCGTACTCCCGCAGGGCACGGCGCAGCGGTGCGAACAGGAGCTCGCCGGCCATCGCCACGCCCCCGCCGATCACCGCGATGTCGATCTCGACGAGCGTGGCCGTGGCGGCGATGCCGGCCGCGAGGGCCTGCGCCGCGCGCTCGAAGGAGGCGACGGCGACCGGGTCGCCCGCCCGGGCCGCGCGGGCCACGGCGGCCGCGGAGGTGTCGCCGTCGGGCCCGGGGAGCCAGCCGTTCGCCAGGGCGCGCCGGGCGATGTTCGGGCCGCTCGCGATCCGCTCGACACAGCCGCGGCCCCCGCACGGGCACGGGTCGCCGTCGAGGTCCACGCTGATGTGACCGATGTGGCCCGCGTTGCCGGTGGGGCCGGGGTGCAGGGAGCCGCCCAGGATCAGGCCGCCGCCGACGCCGGTGGACACCACCATGCACAGCGCGTTGTCGTGGCCGCGGGCGGCGCCCTGCCAGTGCTCGGCGGCCGTCATCGCCACGCCGTCGCCGACCAGCTCGACGGGCCGGCCGTCGGCGGCGGCGCGCACCCGCTCGACGAGGGGATAGCCGCGCCAGCCGGGGACGTTGACCGGGCTGACCGTGCCCGCGCCCGCGTCGACGGGCCCCGCGCTGCCGATTCCGACCGCGCGGACGAGCCCCCACGGTTCACCGGCCGTCAGGTCGCCGATCACCTCTTCGACCGCGCGCATCACGGTGTCGCCGTCCTCGCGTGCGGGCGTCGGCCGCTGGGCACGCAGCAGGATCCGGCCCTGGCCGTCCACCAGGGCTCCGGCGATCTTGGTGCCGCCGATGTCGAGTGCGGCGACGAGGTCCGTGGGCATCAGTGTCAGATCTCCTGGTGAAAAGGGCAGGCCGGAGAGTGCGGTGCATAGTCTCTCGTGCATCTGACAACGTTGTCCAGGTCCTATGCTCGACGCCACATGCGGGGCACACGCATTCGAACGAGTGCGCGCTGCCCTGCGCAGACCCCGGTGGGCGGGGTCGTACCGCCCTCAATGGATAGTGGACGTCACGAAGTACCGAGGTGGAAAGCTGAACTTCCGCACGTGAAGCAGCAACCTTACGCAGACTGAGATCCGCACCAGTGGACGACAGACAGGACAGCGCACCGTGGCAGAGACCGCCCGCACCCCCGTCTCCCGCCTCCGTACGGACGGGAGCACTTCGGACGGCACCGCGGACCCCCGGAGCCGTTACGGCAACCGGCCGACCATGAAGGACGTCGCCGCGCGCGCGGGCGTGGGCCTCAAGACGGTGTCGCGCGTCGTGAACGGCGAGCCCGGTGTCACGCCCGACACCGAACGCCGGGTCCAGGAGGCCATCGAGGCGCTGGGCTTCCGGCGCAACGACAGCGCGCGGGTGCTGCGCAAGGGCCGTACGGCGAGCATCGGCCTGGTCCTCGAGGACCTGGCCGACCCGTTCTACGGGCCGCTCAGCCGGGCCGTCGAGGAGGTCGCCCGCGCGCACGGGGCACTGCTGATCAACGGCTCGAGCGCCGAGGACCCCGACCGCGAGCAGGAGTTGGTGCTCGCGCTCTGCGCGCGCCGGGTCGACGGGCTCGTGGTCATTCCGGCGGGCGACGACCACCGCTATCTGGAGCCGGAGATCGCCGCCGGTGTCGCCACGGTGTTCGTGGACCGGCCGCCGGGGCGGATCGACGCCGACGTGGTGCTCTCCGACAGCTTCGGGGGCGCGCGCGACGGCGTCGCGCACCTGGTCGCCCACGGTCATCGCCGGATCGGCTTCATCGGTGACCAGCCCCGGATCCACACCGCGATAGAGCGGCTGCGCGGATACCGCGCGGCGATGGCGGAGGCGGACATCGACGTCGACGAGTCCTGGGTGTCGCTCGGCCCCACCGACCCCGAGCGGGTCCGGCACGCGGCCGAGTCGATGCTCTCGGGCCCCTCCCCCGTCACCGCCGTCTTCGCGGGCAACAACCGGGTGACGGTCACGGTCGTCCGTGTCCTCGCGGGCCTGAACCGCCCCGTGGCCCTCGTCGGCTTCGACGACATCGAGCTTGCCGACCTGCTGAGCCCCGGCGTGACGGTGGTCGCCCAGGACGCGGCCCAACTGGGGCGCACGGCGGCGGAGCGCCTGTTCCGCCAGCTCGACGGCGCCTCGGACGCGCCGGAGCGCATCGAACTGCCGACGCGGTTGATCACGCGGGGGTCGGGGGAGCTGCGGCCCGCCGACTGAGGGCGGCCCCGCAGGGTCCCGCAGCCGGGCGTCCGGAAATGCTTCCGGGCGGCTCTAGCGGGGCGTCGGCAGGGTGACCTCCCAGGTGTCCACGGCGTAGTGCAGGGCGAGGCCGTGGGCCGTGTACAGGTTCAGGGCGCCGGTGGCGTTCTCGGTGTCGACGCCGAGGCCGATGGTGTCGCGGCCGCGGGCGGCGTACACGGCGAAGGAGTGCCGCAGCAGATGGCCGGCGAGGCCCCGGCCGCGGGCGTGCTCGCGGACGCCGAGGTAGGGGATCCAGGCCATGGCCGCGCGGTCGTCGCGGGTCACGGCGACGGCGACGTCGCCCGCCCCGGTGAGGGCGGCGATCCAGACGAGGGACCAGTCCATGCCCTCGCCCAGGTCGTCCAGCCACTGCTGATAGGTGCGCGACTGGTGGTCGTGGTGGCCGACGAAGGTCTCCTGGACCAGCGCGTGGGCGCGTCGCCGGTCGACCTCCGCCGCGCAGTCGCGCAGGGTCAGGCCCGTCGGCGGGGTGGGGGCGGGGTCGGCGGCGCGGGAGAGCGGGCGGGTCAGTACGTGGTAGCGCCGGACGGTGTGCCAACCGCGCCGGGTGAGCGTCGCCCCGTCGAGGCTGGGGCGGATGTTGAGGTTGAGGTGGACGACCGCGCGGGTCGCGCCGTTCTCTGCGGCGCGTTCGGCGGCGCGGGTCTCGATGGCGGCGAGCACCCGCTCACCCGCGTCCTGGTGGTCGGGCAGGACGTAGTGGTCGGCGTCGATGCGGTCGGCTCCGGAGTCGTCCCAGAGGAGTCCGTACGCGACCATGTTCCCGCGGTCGAAGGCCAGCCAGGAGTTGTGGGCGAGGTCGGCCTCGGGGTGAACCAGGTCGACCTCGACGGTGCCCAGGTCGGTCTCCGGGTGCCCGAGCTCCAGGATGTCGATGGTGTTGAGCAGGCGGCAGATCTCCACCGCGTCCTCGGGGGTCGCGGCGCGTACGGTGAGTTCGTCGTCGTGGGCCGGATCGTCCCGGCCGGTCCGGGCTTCCGTGGGCGTCAACTCGTCCATCCGGCAAGGGTCCGCGCCGCCGCGCGGGCCGCGCAACCGGATTGTTTGCGGCGGGCCCCGCGCCGTCCGGCACACCCGGTCCGGCACACCCCGGCGTACGCCGTCCCGCGTGCCCGGCACGCCCTCTGCGGCCGGGCTGTCTCGCTCTGCGGGCGGGCGATCCCGATCTGCGGCCGGGCCGTCCCGCTCTGCGGCCGCGCTGTCTCGCTCCGTGGCCGGGCGGTCCCGGAATCAGCAGGTCGGCAGGCCCGGAAGCGGCTTGTCGTTGTCGCCGCCCCGGATGTACACATCGCTCACGAACACGTTCGTGTTGCCGCTGTCGTCGTCCGTCTTCGCCCACCAGACGTTGGTCCACTGGCCGTGCGTCTCGCGGCGGCCGAGGTTCTGCTGGCAGTAGAAGTAGTTGGTGCCCGCGTTGAGGATGCCCGCCTCGGCGCCCGAAGCCTGGTACGACTTCGCGGTCTGCCACACCGAGCAGTTGTACTTGCCGCCGCCCGCGGGATGGCAGGCGGGCTCCTCGTCGCCGCCGGAGGAACCTCCGGACGTGTCGTCCTTGGGCGGCTTGGACGACTCCTTGGGGCGTGTGTCGGGCTCGTCGCCTGAGCCGGAGTCGGACCCGGAGTCGTCGTCCGACGCCCCGTCGCCCTTCTCGCCGTCGTCGTCCCGGTCGTCCTTGCCCGACTTGTCGGGGCTTTCGGCGTCCTTGGCGGGCTTCTGCTTCTTGTCGCCCTGCTTCGAGGGCTTCGAGCCGTCCGGGTCCAGCGCGCCCCGGCTCGCGTCCGAGCCCGGCTCGACGGTGCTCCCGGCCTCCTGCGCGTCCCGCCCGTCCCGCGCCTGGTCCTTCTTGTCGTCCCCGCCGGACAGCACCGCCACGGTCACGCCCGTCACCGCGAGGACCACCGCCACGGCCGCGGCGGCGAGCAGGGCCTTGCCCCGGCGCGGCCGGCCCGCCCGCGCGGCACGCCGGCCGGAGGGCTCCGGAGCGGGCGCGGGTATGGACCCCGCGGGCGCCGCACCCGGCGCGCCGAACGCCGCGGGCTCGCCGGGCACGCCCGGCCCTCCGTGCCCCGCGGCCACTCCGGACGCACCAGCGACTCCGGACGCCCCGGCCGCTCCGGACGCCGCGGTCGCTCCGGACACACCGGGAGGCGGGCCGAAACCGGGCGGCGGCGCGGTCGGCACATGGCGCACCGTGGGCTCGCGTTCCCCGTTCCCGACGCTCCCGACGCCCTGGGACGACGACTTCTCGTACCCGAGAGGCCCGGTCGCGCCAGCAGACCCGGCCGCCCCGACGGGACCGGTGGACCCAAGAGACCCGGTCGCCCCGACAGGCCCCACAGCCCCAAGAGGCCCAGTGGCCCCTACAGCACCGGGAGCACTGATGTCCCCACTGGCCCCCACAGCCCCGCCAGCAGCTCCCGCCGCGCCCGCCCCCGGCGAAACCCCCGAGATCGACTCCCCCGCGGCCACCTGCTCAAGCAGCCGCCGCGCGCCCTCCGCGTCCGGGCGTGCCTGCGGGTCCTTGTCCATGAGCAGCCGAAGGACCGGCATGAGCGTGCCCGCGCGCAGCGGCACGGGCAGGGGCTCGACGACGATCGCGGTGAGCGTGGACCACGTCGACGTGCGGCGGAACGGGGACGCGCCCTCGACGGCCGCGTACAGCGTGGCGCCGAGCGCCCACACGTCGGACGCGGGTCCGGGCTCCTGGCCCTGGGCGCGCTCGGGCGCCAGGTAGTCCAGGGAGCCGACGAGTTCGCCGCTGCGGGTGAGGTGGGTGGCCGAGCCGTCGCCGGGGTCCTCCATGGTGGCGATGCCGAAGTCGGTGAGGACGACGCGGCCGCCGGTGCCGAGGAGGATGTTGCCGGGCTTCACGTCGCGGTGCAGGACGCCCGCGCGGTGGGCGGCGGCCAGGGCGTCCATGACCTTGGCGCCGATGGCCGCGGCCTCGCGCGGGTCGAGCGGGCCGCGCTCGCGCAGGACGTCGTCCAGGGACGGGCCGTCGACCAGCTCCATGACGATCAGCGGCCGCCCGTCGACCTCCGCGACGTCGTGCACGGCGACGACTCCGGGGTGGCGCACCCGGGCGGCCGCGCGGGCCTCGCGCTGCATCCGCAGCCGCAGGTCGGCCAGCTCGGGCCCGGCCGTGTCGGTGTAGGTGCGCAGTTCCTTGACCGCGACCTCGCGGTGCAGCACCTCGTCGAGCGCGCGCCACACGACGCCCATGCCGCCGCGCCCGAGCTGCGCGAGGACGCGATACCGCCCGGCGAGGATGCGGCCGATCCCGTCCGTCTGTCCTTGTTCCCCCGAAGACACCGCTGCCCCGTCCTTGTGGTCCCTGTGTCGCCGTCGTGCTGATGTGCTGTGTGGCGTACAGAGTACGGGGCAGAAGTGACAGGCGGTGCGGGACGTCTCGTGAAGACTCCGGGACGCCCGCCCCCGGTCGCGCCCCTACTTGGCCGACGGCGTCAGATCACCCCGGCGCGGCCCCGCGTACACCTGGAGCCCCGCGAGCGTCAGGCCGGTGAGACGGGTGACCTCGGCCGTGTCGAGCGCCCCGCAGTCCAGGCCGCGCAGCAGATACCCGGCGAGCGCCTTCGCGGTGGCGGGCTCGTCCGCGATGTCGCCGCCGGTCCGGTTGGCGTAGGCGGCGAGGCGGGCCGCGGCCTGCGCGAAGCCCTCGCGGTAGAAGGCGAAGACGGCGGCGTACCGGGTGGGGATGTGGCCGGGGTGCATGTCCCAGCCCTGGTAGTAGGCGCGGGCGAGGGCGCGCCGGGTGAGGCCGTAGTGCAGCCGCCAGGCGTCGTGGACCTTCGCGGTGGGGCCGACGGGCAGCACGTTGGTGGAGCCGTCGGAGACGCGCACGCCGGTGCCCGCGGCGGCGACCTGCATGACGGCCTTGGCGTGGTCGGCGGCGGGGTGGTCGCTGGCCTGGTAGGCGGCGGAGACGCCGAGGCAGGCGCTGTAGTCGAAGGTGCCGTAGTGCAGGCCGGTGGCGCGGCCCTCGGCGGCGTCGATCATCCGGGCGACGGCGGCGGTGCCGTCGGCGGCGAGGATGGACTGGCTGGTCTCGATCTGGATCTCGAAGCCGATCCGGCCCGGGGCGAGGCCGCGGGCCTTCTCGAACTCCTCCAGGAGCCGCACCATCGCGGTGACCTGCTCGGCGTACGTCACCTTGGGCAGCGTCAGGACGAGTCCGTCGGGCAGCCCGCCCGCCTCCATGAGGCCGGACAGGAAGACGTCGAGGGTGCGAATGCCCCGGTCGCGTACCGGCGCCTCCATGCACTTCATGCGGATGCCCATGTACGGAGCGGCCGTGCCTGTGGCGTAGGCCTCGGCGATCAGACGGGCCGCGCGGGCGGCGTGGGCGTCCTCGTCGGCGTCGGTGCGCCCGCCGTAGCCGTCCTCGAAGTCGACGCGCAGGTCCTCCACGGGCTCGCGCTCCAGCTTGGCGCGCACGCGCGTGTAGACGGGCTCGGCGAGTTCGTCGGCGAGGCCGAGTACGGCGGCGAAGGAGGCGGCGTCGGGGGCGTGCTCGTCGAGGGCGGCGAGGGCCCGGTCGCCCCAGTCGCGGATGGTGTCGGCGGCGAAGGCCTCACCGGGTACGTACACGGTGTGCACGGGCTGGCGGGTGCCGGGGTCTCCCGGGTACCGGCGTTCGAGCTCCGCGTCGACCGGCGCGAGCGAGGCACTGATGCCTTCGCTGACCGCACCTGCGAGGCTCGTGGACACCTTCTCCTGCTGACCCATCCGTGCACCCTCCACTGTTCAGTGACCCACACCGGTTCTCAGTGACTCACACCCACGGCATCGCCGACGGTCTTCCCGTACGGCCTTTCCGTCTGACGGAATCAAACATCCGCATACTGAAGTTATCCGTGCACCTTCCCGCTGGTCAACACCTTCTCGCGTGCCGGTCCCCGAGTGTTCACGCGTGTCTCAGATGGTGCTTCCACACTCCCGTGGGCGCACTTCACGCTGACCGTGGCCCGACCGTGACCCAACGCACCGACCACGACCCGATGAAGGAGAACGCGTGCCGACCGACAACCGAGTGACCCGCCGCTCCGGCCTGCGGACGGCGGCCGCGGCCGCGGCCGTCACGGTCCCGCTGCTCGCGACCGCCCTGGCCGCGTCGCCCGCCCGCGCGGTGGAGCGTCCGGGCCGCCGCCTGGAGGTGATGTCGTTCAACCTGCGCTACGCGGGAACGAACCCGCCGAACACCTGGGCCGACCGCCGCCCCGTCACGCGGGAGCTGCTGCGGCGCGCCCGCCCGCACGTCGTGGGCACCCAGGAGGGTCTCTACCAGCAGGTGCAGGACATCGCCGAGGACCTGGGGCAGCACTACGCGTGGATCGGCACGGGCCGCGCGGGCGGCAGCCGCGACGAGTTCATGACGGTCTTCTACGACACGCGCAGGCTGCTGCCCGTCGCCTACGACCACTTCTGGCTCTCCGACACCCCGGACGTGATCGGCTCCAACACCTGGGGCGGCGGCTCGATCCGCATGGTGACCTGGGTCCGCTTCCTGGACCGGCGCACGGACGGCGAGCTGTACGTCCTCAACACCCACCTGGACAACGCCAGTCAGTACGCCCGCACCCGCGCCGCGCACCTGATCACCGACCGGATCACGACCCTCGACCGGTCGCTGCCGCTGATCGTCACCGGCGACTTCAACGTCGCGGCCCACAAGAACCCGGTGTACGAGACGATGCTGAACGCCGGGCTCGTCGACACCTGGGACGCGGCGGACGAGCGCAGCAAGCAGTACGCGACGTTCCACGGCTACAAGCCGCTCGTCCCCGACGGCGACCGCATCGACTGGATCCTGGCGACGCCGGGCGCCCGGGTGCACGCCGCCGCCATCAACACCTTCTCGATCGGCGGGCAGTTCCCGAGCGACCACCTGCCGGTGCAGGCGAGCCTGACGCTGTGACGCGCGAGGCCCCCGCGTCCGCACGGCGGAAGCGGGGGCCTCGCCCGGCCTCGGCCGCGGGCCGCCGGGAGAGCCGGTGCCCCGGCGCTCCCCCGACCCGACGGGCTCAGCCCTTGCGCGACTTGACCTCGTCGGTCAGCTGCGGGACGACCTCGAAGAGGTCGCCGACCACGCCGTAGTCGACCAGGTCGAAGATCGGGGCCTCGGCGTCCTTGTTGATGGCCACGATGGTCTTCGAGGTCTGCATGCCCGCGCGGTGCTGGATCGCGCCGGAGATGCCGGAGGCGATGTACAGCTGCGGCGACACGGACTTGCCGGTCTGGCCGACCTGGTTGGAGTGCGGGTACCAACCGGCGTCGACGGCGGCGCGGGAGGCACCGACGGCGGCACCGAGCGAGTCCGCGAGCGCCTCGATGATCGCGAAGTTCTCGGCGCCGTTGACACCGCGGCCGCCGGAGACGACGATCGCGGCCTCGGTCAGCTCGGGGCGGCCCGTGGACTCGCGCGGGGTGCGCGCGGTGACCTTGGTGCCGGTGGCCTGGGCGGAGAACGACACGGACAGGGCCTCGACGGCGCCCGCGGCCGGGGCGGCCTCGACCGGCGCCGAGTTCGGCTTCACGGTGATGACCGGGGTGCCCTTGGAGATGCGGGACTTGGTGGTGAACGCGGCCGCGAACACGGACTGCGTGGCCACCGGACCCTCGTCACCGGCCTCCAGGTCGATGGCGTCGGTGATGATGCCGGACTCGATGCGGACCGCGAGGCGCGCCGCGATCTCCTTGCCCTCGGCGGAGGACGGCACGAGCACGGCGGCCGGGGACACGGCGTCGTAGGCGGCCTGGAGCGCGTCCACCTTCGGTACGACGAGGTAGTCGGCGAACTCGGGGGCGTCGGCGGTGAGGACCTTCACCGCGCCGTGCTCGGCGAGCGTGGCGGCGGTGGCCTCGGCGCCGGAGCCGAGCGCGACGGCGACGGGCTCACCGATGCGGCGGGCCAGCGTGAGCAGCTCCAGGGTGGGCTTGCGGACGGCGCCGTCGACGTGGTCGACGTAGACGAGAACTTCAGCCATGGGACTTCAATCTCCTGCGATTACGAAGAAGTTGGGATGTGAGGGGTGACTGAAGCTCAGCTCAGATGAACTTCTGGCCGGCGAGGAACTCCGCGAGCTGCTTGCCGCCCTCGC
The DNA here is from genome assembly GCF_042677545.1 of Streptomyces sp. NPDC127108. Lineage (NCBI taxonomy): Bacteria > Bacillati > Actinomycetota > Actinomycetes > Kitasatosporales > Streptomycetaceae > Streptomyces > Streptomyces sp. NPDC127108. The sequence continues at coordinate 31,668 of NZ_JBHXTE010000061.1, forward strand.
CCTCGTCCTTGACGATCGTGCCCGCGGTGCGCGCGGGACGCTCGGCGGCGGAGTCGACCTTGGTCCAGGCGCCCTCGAGGCCGACGGTCTCGGCGTCGATGTCCAGGTCGTCCAGGTCGAGCGACTTCACCGGCTTCTTCTTGGCGGCCATGATGCCCTTGAAGGACGGGTAGCGGGCCTCGCCCGACTGGTCCGTCACGGACACGACGGCGGGCAGGGACGCCTCGAGCTGCTCGGAGGCGGTGTCGCCGTCACGGCGGCCCTTCACCACGCCGCCCTCGACGGAGACCTCGGAGAGCAGCGTCACCTGCGGCACGCCCAGGCGCTCGGCGAGGATCGCGGGCAGCACGCCCATGGTGCCGTCGGTGGAGGCCATACCGGCGATGACGAGGTCGTAACCCGTCTCCTCGACGGCCTTGGCCAGGACCAGGGAGGTGCCCATGACGTCGGTGCCGTGCAGGTCGTCGTCCTCGACGTGGACGGCCTTGTCGGCGCCCATCGAAAGGGCCTTGCGGAGCGCGTCCTTGGCGTCCTCGGGGCCGACGGTGAGGACCGTGATCTCCGCGTCGTCGTCCGCCGCTTCCTTGATCTGCAGGGCCTGCTCGACCGCGTACTCGTCGAGCTCCGAGAGCAGACCGTCCACGTCGTCGCGGTCGACGGTCAGGTCCTCGGCGAAGTGCCGGTCGCCGGTGGCGTCGGGCACGTACTTCACACAGACAACGATCCTCAAGCTCACGCCGGCTCTCCTACTGCATCGTCATTACTGGGCTGCTGCCTTGGCTGCGGGCTACTGCCTTCTTGCAGGCAGCATAGGCGCCTGAAGCGGCGGGTCCCGGTTGGGGCGGCCCCGCTCCAACCGGAATATTACTCATGAGTACACCCAGTACTTTCCCCCTGAGCAAGCGCTTTGAACTGTGACCTTCGCAACGCTCCGTAATCACGCGCACCCCGCGTCATCGGGAACTCTCAGTCACGCAGCGCGTTGAAGCGTCCCTGGTGGTACAACAGCGGGCGGCCCGCCCCCGAGGGGTCTCCGGCGACGGCCTCGGCCAGGACCACCCGGTGGTCCCCGGCGGGCACCCGCGCCACGATCCGGCACACCATCCAGGCGAGCACGCCCTCCAGGACCGGCACGCCCTCGGGCCCGTCGAACCAGCGCGTGGGCGCGCCGAAGCGGTCGGCGCCGCTGCGGGCGAAGGTGGCGGCGAGTTCCTGCTGGTGCTCGCCGAGGATGTGGACGCCGACGTGCTCGGCCGCGGATATCGCGGGCCAGCTGGAGGCGCCGGTGCCGATGCCGAAGGAGACCATCGGGGGTTCGGCGGAGACCGAGGTGAGCGAGGTGGCGGTGAAGCCGACGGGGTCCGCGCCCCGTGCGGTGATCACGGCGACTCCGGCCGCGTGCCTGCGGAAGGCGGAGCGCAGCAGGTCGGGCGTCGCGAGCTGGGGGGCGGAGAGGTCGGGCGTGGCCGTCATGGAGTTGTGTCCTTCTGCCGAGAGGTACGAACGGGTCCGTGGCTGCTCAGCGGGACCAACAGCGCGCACTGGCATGGCGCGCGAGGTCCACGTGGACACGCTCGTAGAGAAGGAGCTCCGGGGGCATGGCAGCAGGCTGACGATAGATGCCGGGTGCAGTCAAGCCCGTTCCGTGATGTGAAGGCTCCGTGGACCATCGCATATCGCTCATACCGCCGCCCCCAGGGCCGCGATCACATCGGCCTTCCGCGGCTGTCCCGCCGCGCGCCGCACCTCGCGCCCGGCGGCGTCCAGGACGAGCACGGTCGGGGTCTTGTCGACGCCCAGGGCGCGTACGAGATCGAGGGCGGCCTCCGCGTCGATCTCCACGTGGGCGACGCCCGGGACCATGGCGGCGACGTCGGCGAGGACCCTGCGGGTGGCCCGGCACGGCTGGCAGAACGCGCTGGAGAACTGCACGAGCGTGGCTCTCTCACCGAGCTCCGCGCCGAGTTCCGCCACACCGAGCGGCACCACGCCCTCACCTCCGCGCACCCCTGTCACGCGTGCCCCGCCTTTCCCGCCCCCACCGAGGGCCTCGATCCGCCCCACCGGGGCTCCACATACGTCCATCCCTACAGCGCACGCGCGTACGGAAAGATTCCGACGTGACGAGAATCTCGCGCGATACGGGCACCATGGCTGGCCAGCCGCTCGTTCTTGGGGCACGATCTGGCGGAGCCGTAGACCCTACGGATCCGTAACTTAGCTTCCTGCCAAAGGCCCTCTCCTCTGGCAGACACGAAGGGCCCTCCCCAGCCATGGCAGAACTCGTCTACCGACCGGTCATCGGCGCCGCCAAGACCTTCTTCAAGGCTCTCGACCTGAAGATCGACTGCAAGGGCTCCGAGAACATTCCGCGCTCGGGCGGGGCGGTCCTGGTCAGCAACCACATCAGCTACCTGGACTTCATCTTCGACGGCCTCGCGGCCCTGCCCCAGAAGCGCGTGGTGCGCTTCATGGCGAAGGAGTCGGTCTTCCGGCACAAGATCTCCGGTCCGCTGATGCGCGGCATGAAGCACATCCCGGTGGACCGCAAGCAGGGCGAGACGGCCTACGCCCACGCCCTGGACTCGCTGCGCGCCGGAGAGATCATCGGCGTCTTCCCCGAGGCGACGATCTCGCAGTCGTTCACGCTGAAGTCCTTCAAGTCGGGTGCCGCGCGCATGGCCCAGGAGGCCGGGGTCCCGCTGATCCCGATGGCCCTGTGGGGCACGCAGCGGCTGTGGACGAAAGGGCACCCCCGCAACCTCAAGCGCCAGGGCCTGCCGATCACGATCCGCGTCGGCGAGCGCATGGAAGCCCCCAAGGACCAGTACGCGGGCGCGATCACGCGCCGTCTGCGCGAGCGCTGCCAGGAGCTCCTCGAGGCCGCGCAGCGCGCCTACCCCGTGCGCCCCAAGGGCCCGGAGGACACCTGGTGGATGCCGGCGCACCTCGGCGGCACGGCCCCGACGCCCGCCGAGGTCCGCGCCGCCGAGGCGGGCTGACCCACCGCCCGGCCGGGGCGTGCCCTATCCCACCGGCGCGTGGACGGTGACGCGGGCCCCCGGGCTGACCTTCTCCAGGAGCTCGGCGAGTTCGGCGCCCGCCGCCTCCAGGCCCGCGTCCGGCCCCATGCCCTCGAGCAGGAAGATCGCGTTCACGCTCGCCTCCGTGAGGCGGGTGCGCGGGCCCTGCCGACAGTTCCAGCGACGGCAGGTGACGCCCTCGTCGTCGCGCCAGACGACCTCGCCCGGCTCCGGGTGCTCGACGGCGCGCTCGCCCGCCGCCATGGTGACGAAGTCCTCGTCCCCGGTGGCCCGCACGAGCCGCATGTCGCCCTTGATGTGGTCCAGGTCCTCGCCGCCGACGGGGATCAGACGGGCCACGCTGATCGCGTTGTAGACGTCGACGAGCGCGTTGATCCGCGGCAGTCCGCCGTCCGCGAGCGCCCGCTTGGCCAGCGCCTCGGCGGAGTTGCGGGTGCGCGAAGGCTTGGCGCCGAAGGCCGTGTACGCGGCGCGCCAGGCCACCATGTGCGGGTCCTCGTGCGGGGCGCGGCCCTCGAGGCGGGCGGCGAGGCGGCGGGCGGCGTCGTCGAGCAGGGCCGAGGTGGTGTCGGTGCTGGGGCCGTTGACGAGGTCGTACGCCTCGATGGCGACATGGGTGAAGCCGGGCGCGAGCGTGCGCACCTCGTCGGACACGGTGAGGGTGAGCGTCATGGTCTGCCTTGGTTCGCGGAAATCGACGGAAGTGCAGCATAGGGCACCATCGAGTGCACCATGTTGGACTTCCGTCGATTTCCGACCCCTACGGCAGGCCCCAGGCGGGCTCCGTCCCGTTCGCCCGCACATCACGCGGGCGCAGCGACGGCCTGGCCCCCTTGGGCGTGATCACCGCGGACTGCCCGCGCCCGAGCGGCACGCTGATGACGTCCCGGCCCGTGTACGGCAGCGGCCGTCCGCCCTCGTCGCGTACGTCGATGGCGCCGGTGATGCCGTGCCGCAGCCGCAGCGGCTCCCCGGCCTCGCTCTCCACCCTGATCCACTCGGTGCGCCCGTCGCGCCGTGAGGCGTCGACGAGGAACGCGCCCTGTGTGCGCACCTGTTGCAGGCTCGCGTCCGCCCAGGTGCGGGACACGGCGGGGAAGACCTTCAGCACTCCCCCGTGGCTCTGCGTCAGCATGTCGAGCAGGGACTGTCCGGCGCTGATCGGGCTCTCCAGCGCGAAGTTGGAGCCCTCGCGGTACATCGTGTTGGGCGTCATCGCGCACTTGTCGGTGACGTTGCCGTCCAGGAAGAACCGCAGGTGGCGCAGGGCTTCCTCGGGCTTGCCGAAGAGCGTCTCCATGGAGGCGGCGGCCGCGTAGCTGTAGCCGTGCCAGCGGTCCTGGCGACCGGCCCAGTGGTCGAAGGTGCGCCGGTCCAGCTTCTCCTGGAGCGGATAGAGCCACAGCAGGTGCGAGTAGTGGCGGTGCGACTCGGCGAGCGGGACGCCGTCGCCGATCATGACGCCGTTCTCGTTCTCGTGGTACGGCACGAGCCGGTCGCGGATGTCGCGCCAGCGCTTCTCGTGCGGGTCGCGCAGCCGCAGCCGCCGCGCGGAGTCCAGGAGCGTGGTGACGCCCCAGCGCAGCAGCGAGAGGTCGTAGGTGCAGTCGGAGGCGTTGGCGTACTCCGGGGAGCGGGTCTCGGGCAGGTGGAGGCGGCCGTCGGAGCCTTCGGTGAGGTGCCGCGCGTAGTAGGTGACGGCCTTGGTGAGGACGGGGCGGATGACGTGCCGCAGGACGTCGTCGTCCATGTGGTGGCGGTAGGTGACCCAGGCGTTGTGCAGCGCCCAGGTGAGGTTGCCGGTGTGGTCGTTGGGGCTCTCGCCGGGGATGCCGACGTAGCGGGGGCCCGAGCGCAGCTTCCAGTCGCCGGGGTGGCACAGGGCGTAGGTCTCGCCGTCGCGCAGCCTCGGCCAGATGTTGGACTCCAGGTTCTCGTGGTGCTTCGCGAACGTCGGTGTGACGGCGTCGAGTTCGCGGTGGTTGGAGCCGTTGGCGATCGGATACGTCACCTGGACGTTGGTGTTCCACCAGATGCTGGTCCAGTTGTTGCCGGTCTCCGGGAACCAGGGTCCGAAGACGGGGGTGACGGGCCCGTGGCTGCGGGTGGCGCACGCCAGCTTGTAGAGCTGGATCCAGTAGAAGCGCTGCACCTTCTTGTCGGGTACGGACACGAAGCTGCGCCGGTGGAAGGCGTGCCACCAGTCCCGGTGCCGGGCGATCGCCGCGTCGGGCGAGCCGTCGAGGGCGCGCCGCACGGTGCGTTCGGCCTCCTCGCGACCGGTCGAGCTGGGGTGTCCGTACGCGATCGTGGCCGCGAGGAGCCTTTTCGTGCCGGAGCGCACCTCGCGCCAGGCGGTGGTGTAGCCGCCGCCCGCGTGCAGGGGCTGTTCGACGACGCCGGGGGCGGTCGTCGGGTCGGGGTTCGCGGTGTAGTCGGGCGGGACGCGGGTGGTGCGGGTGGTGTGCGAGGGCAGCGCCGTGAAGCCCCAGGCGGCGGCCTCCTCGCCCGCGCTCGGCTCCGACGACACAAGCAGGACGTCTTCCTGACTGAGGATCAGGGCGGTGAACCGCACACTGCCGCGCGCCGTGGTGATGGTGCCCGTCAGCTCGGCGTTGTCGAGGTCGAGCCGCCAGTCGACGCCGGTGATCGTGCCCGCGAGGGTCAGCGTGAAAAAGCCGACGCCGAGCCGGGAGTAGCCGATCGCGGCCTCCCACTGACCGCGCTGGTCCTGCACGTACGAGTGGTTGATCATGACACGCAGGACGTTGCCCTCGCCGGGCTTGACGTACAGATGGGCGGCGAGGAACCCGTTGCCGAGGAACGAGCCCTCCTGCCAGCCGCCGGGCGGGCGCCGCCACACCATCGCGGCGTCGCGAAGGAGCGCGCCGTGCACGTCGTCCGGCGCGGCGGCCGGGGGTCTGCCCCAGGCGACAGGGGACCCGGCCGCCACTAACGCTCCGGAGGTGCCTGCGACGAACGCGCGCCGCGAGATGGGGGACATGGCGAGGCCTTCCGACAGAGGACAGCGCGACAGCTCGGACGGCACGCAGCATCGACGCCCGGACGGGTACGCGTCAAGGAATCCGACAGGAATAGGTCGGATGAATCTCCAACCAATGCGTCGCGCATGGGAATTGCGAGAGCATTGGCTTCACGTACTCGACCTGTCCTCCGATGAATGACCTCGCACCCTCACCCGGCCCACCCGGCCCACCCGGCCTACCCGGCGGCCGGCAGCTCCGTCGGCAGCGTGTCCCACAGCTGCGGCCGGTCGGCGGCCTGTTGCAGGCAGGCGAGCACCGACGGGTGCGGGGAGGCATGGAGTTCGGGGTAGTCGACCTCGCCCGTCGACGCGTCCGGGATCCAGGCGAGCCGCTCGCCGTCGAGGCTGAACTGCGCGTCCACGCCCGGCTTGTTGCCGCGCGGGTCCTGCCGGTGCCAGGCGCCGTCGAGGCGCACGGCGACAAGACCGTGGACGGCGAAGCCGCTGCCGTCGTCGTGCAGGAGGCGCTGATAGCACAGCGCCGTCGGGATGTCCTCGGCGCGCAGGAGTGCGGCCAGGGCGTGGGCCTTGGCGTGGCAGATGCCGGTCCTCTGCTCCAGGACGTCGGAGGCGCGCCAGGTGACGCGCGTGTCACCGGTGTCCGCGGAGTGCGGGACGGCGTCCCGTACGAACTCGTAGGCGGCGCAGGCGTATGCGTAGGAGTCGGCCGCGTTCTTGGCGAGCCGGGCCGCCGTCTCGCGTACCAGGGGATGCGTGTGGTCGATGACCTCGTCCGCCGTGAGGTAGGCCGAGAGGTCCGGGGTCTGCTGGATCAGCTGCATGGCGAGCGAGCATAGGAAAGCGGCCGATCGACAGTCAATGACTTTTCGATCGGCCGCATACTTATGCAATGCCCGGGTCGGGTGGTTCGGCTAGCGCGCCATTTCTTCCTTCAGCGCCGCCACGAAGGCGTCCACGTCGTCCTCGGTGGTGTCGAAGGAGCACATCCAGCGGACGTCGCCGGCCGCCTCGTCCCAGAAGTAGAACCGGAAGCGCTTCTGCAGCCGTTCACTGACGTCGTGCGGCAGGCGCGCGAAGACGGCGTTGGCCTGGACGGGATAGAGGATCTCCACGCCGTGCACCGCGCGGACGCCCTCGGCGAGGCGCTGCGCCATCTCGTTGGCGTGCCGGGCGTTGCGCAGCCACAGGTCCTTGGCGAGCAGCGCCTCCAACTGCACGGAGACGAACCGCATCTTGGAGGCGAGCTGCATGGACAGCTTGCGCAGGTGCTTCATGTGCCGCACCGCGTCCTGGTTCAGGACGACCACGGCCTCGCCGAACAGCGCGCCGTTCTTGGTGCCGCCGAACGAGAGGATGTCGATGCCGACCGCGTTCGTGAACGTCCGCATCGGGACGTTCAGGGACGCGGCCGCGTTGGCTATCCGGGCGCCGTCGAGGTGCACCCGCATGCCGAGGCCGTGGGCGTGCTCGACGATGGCGCGGATCTCGTCCGGGGTGTAGACGGTGCCCAGTTCGGTGTTCTGGGCGAGCGAGACGACCTGCGGCATCGCTCGGTGCTCGTCCTCCCAGCCGAACGCCTGCCGGTCGATCAGCTCGGGGGTGAGCTTGCCGTCGGGCGTCGGCACGGTGAGCAGCTTGATGCCCGCGACCTTCTCGGGGGCGCCGCCCTCGTCGACGTTGATGTGCGCGCTCTCGGCGCAGATCACCGCGCCCCAGCGGTCGGTGAGCGCCTGGAGCGCGACGACGTTCGCGCCGGTTCCGTTGAAGACCGGGAAGGCTTCCGCGCTCGCCCCGAAGTGGCTGCGGATCACCTGCTGGAGGGCTTCCGTGTACTCGTCCTCGCCGTAGGCGACCTGGTGGCCGCCGTTGGCGAGGGCGAGGGCCGCGAGCACCTCCGGGTGCGTACCGGCGTAGTTGTCGCTCGCGAAGCCGCGGACGGCGGGGTCGTGGTGCCGGCGCGCGTCGGTCTTGGGTGGGTTCACGGCTTCTCGGTCAGCCACAGACGGTTTCCGTTCACTTCCTTGGCGGGCCGCTCCCAGACTCCGGCGATGGCCTCGGCCAGCTCCTTGACGTCGGTGAAGCCCGCGAACTTCGCGCTCGGCCGCTCCGCCCGCATCGCGTCGTGCACCAGCGCCTTGACCACCAGGATGGCAGCCGCCGCGCGCGGCCCCTCGTCGCCCCCGGCCTTGCGGAAGGCGTCGCCGAGCGCGAGCGTCCAGGCCTCGGCGGCGGCCTTGGCGGACGCGTACGCCGCGTTGCCCGCCGTCGGCTTCGATGCGCCCGCCGCGCTGATCAGCAGATAGCGGCCGTTGCCGCTGCGCTGCAGGCCGTCCTGGAAGGCGAGCGAGGTGTGCTGGACGGTGCGGATCAGGAGGTCCTCCAGGACGTCCCAGTCGCCGAGGTCGGTCTCGGCGAAGGAGGCGCTGCCGCGCCAGCCGCCGACGAGGTGCACCAGGCCGTCGACGCGGCCGAACTCCTTCTCGGTGCGGTCGGCCCAGGCGCGGGCCGCTTCCAGGTCGAGCAGGTCGACGGTGTCGCCCGTGACCGTGGCGCCGCCGTGGGCGTACCGCGCGGCGTCCACGGCCTCCGCGAGGCGTGCGGCGTCGGCGTCGGAGGCGACGACCGTGGCCCCGGCCTCAGCGAGCCTGAGCAGTGTGGCCCGGCCCGCGGGACCCGCGGCCCCGGCTACCGCGACTACGGCTCCGTCGAGTGCGGACATGGTCCTCGCCTCCTTGTTGCGGTCGCTCACGCGGCGACCTTCCCGGCTCCCGAGCCCGCGGTGATCCCCTGGGTGGAGGCGATCACTGCCTTGAGCTTCTTGGAGAGCGCCTCATAGAACATGCTGAGCGGAAACTCGTCCGGAAGCACCTCGTCGACCAGTTTCCGCGGCGGCAGCGAGGTGTCCAGGGCGTCGGGGCCCTTGGCCCAGCGCGAGCCCGGGTGCGGGGCGAGATAGGTGGAGACCAGGGCGTATCCGGCGAGCCAGTGGACGAGCTTGGGGCGGTCGATGCCGTCCCGGTACAGCTTCTCGATCTCCGCGCAAAGCTGGTTGGTGACCTGGGGCGCGCGCTCCCAGTCGATCTTCAGCTTGTTGTCGGTCCAGCGGACCACGTCGTGCTTGTGCAGGTAGGCGAAGAGCAGCTGGCCGCCGAGGCCGTCGTAGTTGCGCACGCGCTCGCCGGTGACCGGGAAGCGGAACATCCGGTCGAAGAGGACCGCGTACTGCACGTCGCGGGCCTGGGACACGCCGTCGGCCTCGAGCTTCACGGCCTCCTTGAAAGCCGTGAGGTCGCACCGCAGCTCCTCCAGGCCGTACATCCAGAAGGGCTGCCGCTGCTTGATCATGAAGGGGTCGAACGGCAGGTCGCCGTGGCTGTGGGTGCGGTCGTGGACCATGTCCCACAGGACGAAGGCCTCCTGGCAGCGGTCCTGGTCGTCGAGCATCGCGCGGACGTCGGCGGGCAGCTCGATGCCGAGGATGTCCACGGCGGACTCGGTGACGCGGCGGAAGCGGGCCGCCTCGCGGTCGCAGAAGATGCCGCCCCAGGTGAAGCGCTCGGGGGCCTCGCGCACGGCGATCGTCTCGGGGAAGAGGACGGCCGAGTTGGTGTCGTACCCGGGAGTGAAGTCCTCGAAGGTGATGCCGCAGAACAGCGGGTTGTCGTAGCGCGTGCGCTCCAGCTCGGCGAGCCACTCGGGCCAGACCATGCGCAGCACGACCGCTTCGAAGTTGCGGTCCGGATTGCCGTTCTGCGTGTACATGGGGAAGATCACGAGGTGCTGCAGGCCGTCCTCGCGGCGGGCCGCGGGCTGGAAGGCGAGCAGCGAGTCCAGGAAGTCCGGCACCACGAAGCCCCCGTCGACCCACCCGCGCAGGTCGCTCACGAGCGCCTGGTGGTACGCCTCGTCGTGCGGGAGCAGCGCGGTGAGCGCCTCGACGCCGGATATGACGCGGTTGACCGCGGCCTCCGCGTCGACCCGGGTCGGGGCGCCCTCGCGCTCGAAGTCGATGGACCCGTCCTTGGACTGCCAGGGCCTGATTTCCTCGACGGCACTCTTGAGTTCCGGCCAGGCCGGGTGATCCACCACTCGTCCGTCACGGATGGCGTCGCCACCCTCCATCGCCGTGTGCACAAGAATTTCCGTCATGACCCATCCTCCACGGGAGAACCTCGCGTATGGACACCGTATGTGTGCGGGGTTCTCCGTTTCAAGAGGGGATCCGGGAAATTATCCTGCCCCACCCCCGGTGATGCCGCTGTTTTTCCTGTCTCCCACCGTCGAGACGATCGCATCTCTCACTGTTTCCTGAGCGGCGCGGGCATCCGCGAGGAGCTCCGGGAAGCCGAAGAACCCGTGGAACATGGCCGGGAAGTGCCCCTCGACGACGGGGACCCCGGCTTCTCTCAGCCGCGCCGCGTAGGCCCTGCCCTGCGCGCACAGGGGGTCGTGGCCCGCGGTGACGACGACGGCGGGCGGCAGGCCGGAGAGGTCGGCGGCGAGGAGCGGCGAGACGCGCGGGTCCTTCGGGTCGCCGCCCGCGCGCAGGAACGCGCCCAGGTACTGCTCGCGGAACCAGCGGCTGTGGGCGGGGGTGAGGAAGCTGGTGTCCATGTCCTCCGAGTCCTCCGAGTCCTCCGAGTCCTCCGAGTCCTCCGAGTCCTCCGAGCCGCCGCGGTCACGCGCGTCCACCGCCGGATAGATCAGCACTTGCAGCGCCGGCGACGGGCCACCCCGGTCGCGGGCCGTGAGCGCGGACACGGCCGCGAGGTTGCCGCCCGCGCTGTCGCCCGCGAGCACCAACGGGCCGTCCTCGCCGCCGAGTTCGGCGCGGTGCGCGGCGGCCCACAGGACGGCGGCGTACGCGTCGTCGACGGCCGCCGGGAACGGGTCCTCCGGGGCGAGGCGGTAGTCCACGGAGACCACGGCGGCGCGCGCCTCCCGGCACAGGCCGCGCGCGGTCGCGTCGTGGGTGTCCACGCTGCACAGGGACCAGCCGCCGCCGTGGAAGAAGACGACGGTGGGGCGGGGCCCGGCCGCCTCCGCCGTTCCCCGGCCGGGGACGGCCTCGGGCAGGTAGCACCGCACGTGGAGGTCCGGCGCCCCGGACGGCCCCGGGACGAACCGGTCGGACACCGAACCGACCCGCGGCGGCGGGAACGGTGACGCGGGCGCGGCGGCCAGGACGCGGCGCGCCTCGGCCGCGTCGGTGACGGCACCGCCGATGTCGGGGAAGAGCGCGGTGAGCGCGGCCACGAGGGGCCGGGCCTCGGCGGCTAGGGGGACGAGGGCGGGCGGGGGCGGCCCGGCGGCCTCCCCGGCACCGCCGACCGCGCCGGAACGTGCCGCGCGGCCCCGTGCCGCATCGGAAGCTGTCGCGCCGGGAACTGCCGCACCGGAACGTTCCTCACCGAAGCGTGCCGCATCAGATGCCATCTCAGGCTGCCTTCCCATGCCGGGGACGAAAGTGCGGAATGACCGTCCTGCCCCACTGCCGCAGCGTCTCCAGGCACGCCTCCTGCGGCACCGTGCCCATCTGGACCAGGCACATCACCTCGTCCGCCCCGGCCGCCCGCAGCCGCTCCACGTAGGCGATGGCGTCGGCCGCGGTGCCGTAGGCGTGGTCGGCGCGGAACACGGCGGTGGCGGACGGGCGTACGGGGATGTCCTGCTCGTTCAGGCGTGCCACGACCTGCTCGCCCGCGGTGCGCAGCGCGGCCGCCTCGTCGGCGCCGTCGACCACCGCCTCGTCGGGCAGCCCCGCGCCGCCGTACCAGTGCGCGATGGACTGCGCGAAGAACCGCTGGCCGCGCAGGCCCACGCGCCTGGCCTCCGCGCCGTCGTCGAGCACGATGGTCGGGCAGAGCACGGCGAAGTGGTCGTTGACGACGCTCGACACGAAGTGGTCCGGCGTACGCGCCGCGACGGCGTCGTCGTACACGCGCCGCATCCCGGCGATCGACTCGGGCCCCGCGAAGCCCATCACCAGCGCGCCGACGCCGAGCCCGGCCGCCCGCTCCAGGGTCTCGGCCCTGGAGCACGCGAGGAACAGCGGCGGGTGCGGGGTCTGCGCGGGGCGCGGCAGGATCGGGTGGGGCCCGATGTCGAGCAGCGGGCCGTGGTGTTCCAGCTCGTCGCGCTCCCAGGCCTTGGCGACGACGCGCAGCGCCTCCTCGACCTCCTGCGCCGTGCGGTCCGGGTCGACCCCGCACAGCGAGGTCTCCTGCGCCGTGCCGCCGCGGCCCGCGCCCAGGTCGAGCCGTCCGCCGGAGAGCAGGTCGAGCATGGCGGCCCGCTCGGCGACGCGCGCGGGGTGGTTGAAGTTGAACGGCATGCAGACGACGCCGTGCCCGACGCGGATGGTGCGAGTGCGTGCGGCCACCCAGGTCAGGAAGACCTCCGGTGCGGACATGTGCGCGTACCACTTCAGGGAGTGGTGCTCGACCGCCCAGACGCGGTCGAACCCCATCTCCTCGGCCAGGACGGCCTGTTCGACGCAGTCGTGGAGGAGCCGGTGCTCGCGGTCCACGGTCGGATCGGCGAGTTGCGCTTCGAAGATGACGGAGAACTGCACGTTGCCTCCAGGGAGTCGGACCTCCGGGACGCTCGCATGTTTCAAACAGTCATATGACTAGTCGTCAGATCTTGAAGAGGCAAGGGGCACGACAAGGGCGGCGGGAGAAGCGGCCGAAGCGCTCAACTCACGCCAGACATAGCTGACATGAGGCGCCAAGTGTGGCTGATTACGCGTTCTCCCTCAAACCCCGTGAGGCCACTAGCGTTCCCCGGCGCGGGGGCGGCCAAGGAGGGGTGTCACAGGCATGTTCTACCGCTTGTTCAAGTGCGTCGCGCTGGTCCCGCTGCTGCGGTGGCTGTTCCGGCCGCGGATCGAGGGGCTCGCACACGTGCCCGCCGCGGGCGGGGCGATCGTCGCGGGCAACCACCAGTCGTTCTGCGACCAGTTCCTGCTGGGGGTGACGCTGAGACGGCGCATCAACTTCCTCGCGAAGATGGAGTACTTCACCGGCAAGGGGCTCAGGGGCCGCCTGGCCGCCGCGTTCTTCCGGGGCATCGGGGCGATCCCGGTGGACCGGTCCGGGAACGGGGCCGGGCGCGCGGGGGTCGAGTCGGGGCTCGCGGTGCTGCGCGGCGGCGGGCTGCTCGGGATCTTCCCCGAGGGCACGCGCTCGCACGACGGCCGCCTGTACAAGGGCCGGGTGGGAGTGGCGGCGATGGCACTCCGAACGGGTGCGCCCGTGGTCCCCTGCGCGATCATCGGCACGTTCGAGGCGCAGCCCGCGGGGCGCAGGGTGCCGAGCATCGTGCCCCTGACGCTGCGCTTCGGCGAGCCGCTCGACTTCTCCCGCTACGCGGGCATGCAGGACCAGCGCGCCGCGCTGCGGGCCGTCACGGACGAGATCATGTACGCGATCCTGGTCCTGTCCGGCCAGGAGTACGTGGACCAGTACGCGGTGGACGCGAAGGCGGAGGCACACACGAAGACCCTCGCCGAGCAGGCGGCGGCCCCGCGAACGCACTGAGCCCCAAAGGCTCGCGGGCGGACCCTTGCGCGCACACCGGCCCGTTCACTTCAATGCGGCCCATGGCAGCCCCGCTCCCGACCCCGAGCCCCCCGCCCGCCCCGCTGCCGCCGACCGCGTGGGCCGTGCTCGGGCTGCTGTCCTTCCCCGGCGAGCGGACCGGCTACGAGCTGAAGAAGTGGGCCGACTCCTCGCTGCGCTTCTTCTACTGGTCACCGGCCATCAGCCAGATCTACGCCGAGCTGCGCCGCCTGGAGGCGCTGGGGTACGCCTCCTCGCGCCGGTCGGGCCCGGAGGAGCCGCGTACGAGACGGGCGTACGCCATCACGGACGCGGGCCGGGCGGCGCTCGCGGGCTGGGCGGCGGGCGGGCAGGACGCCGGGCCGCCGGTGCTCAAGCATCCGCTGCTGCTGCGGGTCTGGCTCGGCCACCTCACCGAACCGGCCCGGCTGCGCGCCCTGGTGGACGAGCACATCGCGCACACCCGGGACGAACTGGCGCAGGTCCAGGGCGCCCTGGCGCATGCCGAGGGCGTCGAGGGCTGGAGCCATCCGCAGATCGCGCTGCGCTGGAGCGCCCGCCACCTGGAGGGCGAACTCGAGCTGGCCGAGGCACTCCTGACCGACCTCGACGGCCTCCCGGAGGCTCCGGGAGACGGCCCTGGTCAACGCCCGGACGACGCGCCCACCCACGGGTGAGACCGCTCGCGATCAAGGGCTCCGCGGGGGTAGGACGGGCCGGGTCAGCCGACTCCGCCCGAGAGAGGCCGCGAACCCTTGAGCACCCGCGCCGTACTTGTCGCCGCCCTCATCACCGGACTCATCCTGGGGATCGTCGGAACCAGACCGGACGACTCCACTCCGCCGCGCAGGGACGGTCCCATCGCGGAGGCGGGCCATTAGGCTGCGCCTTGCCGCGTGGTCATGAGCCGCCGAGCCGCGCGGAGCCGAGCCGCCGTCGACGGAAGCGAGTGAACCTTGAACTTCCTCACCATCGGTCATCGCGGTGTCATGGGTGTCGAACCCGAGAACACCCTGCGTTCGTTCGTCGCCGCCCAAGCCGCGGGCCTCGACATCATCGAACTCGACCTGCACCTCAGCAAGGACGGCGCCCTCGTCGTCATGCACGACGCGGACGTGGGCCGCACCACCGACGGCCGGGGCGCCATCGCCGACAAGACCCTGGCCGAGCTGCGCGACCTGGACGCGGGCAAGGGCGAGCGGATCCCCGTCTTCGAAGAGGTCCTGGACGCCGTCAAGGCGCCGCTGCAGGCCGAGATCAAGGATGTCGCGGCGGCCCGCGCGCTCGCCGACGTCATGCACGCGCGCGATCTGACCGGCCGGGTGGAAGTGCTCTCCTTCCACGACGAGGCGATCGCCGAGATCGCCCGGCTCGTCCCCGGCGTGCGGACCGCGCTCGTGGCCAGCCGCTACGGCACGGACGTCGTGGAGCGCGCCACCGCGGTGGGCGCCACCACCCTCGTGCTGAACATCCGGCGCCTCACGCTGGAGATCGTGGAGCACGCGCGCAAGGCCGACCTGCGGATCATCGGCTGGGTCGTGAACACCCAGGACGACCTGCGCCTGGTGCGCGCGCTGCAACTGGACGGCGCCACGACGGACTACCCGGAAATCAAACGCACGGGCCGCTTCACCGCCTGACGGCCCGCGCACGCACCCGCCCCGCGTGCCGGGGCACCGCTCAGCCGATCTCCTTCACCAACAGCTCGAACTGCAGGTCGTCGCGCTGCGGGACGCCGAAGCGCTCGTCGCCGTACGGGAAGGGGCTCATCTTTCCCGTACGGCGGTAGCCGCGCCGCTCGTACCAGGCGATGAGTTCGTCGCGCACCGAGATCACGGTCATGTGCATCTCGCGCGCCCCCCACGCCTCGCGCGCGATCCGCTCCGCCTCCGCCATGATCACCTTGCCGAGGCCCGCGCCCTGGAGCGTCGGGCTGACCGCGAACATCCCGAAGTAGACGTGCTCGCCCCGGTGTTCCAGCTGGCAGCAGGCGACGACACGGCCCTCGATCTCGACGGCGAGCAGCTTGCTCCCGGGCTTCTCGATGACCGCGACGACACCCTCGGGGTCGGTGCGCTGGCCCTCGAGGATGTCCGCCTCCGTCGTCCACCCGGCCCGGCTGTCGTCCCCGCGGTACGCCGACTCGATGAGCGCGACCAGCGCGTCGACGTCGTCCACGGTGGCGTCCCGGAACGTCGGGTCGCCGTGGGTCCTGGGGCGCGGTGCGGTGTGCATGGGCGCGTGTCTCCGATCTCCGGAGCCGCGGCGCGTGCCGGGCCCCGGCTGCGACGGGTTTCCGTACGGCGGCGGCGCCACTCCCGCACCACCGCGCGCACCGCCGAGGGTAACCCGGCACTAGCGTGCGCAAGCATGGTGCACGTACTCAGCAGCAGGATCCTCCTGACCCCCACCGACCTCGAACGCTCCCGCACGTTCTACGGCCGCGACCTGGGCCTGGCGGTGTACCGCGAGTTCCGCACGGGCTCGGAACGCGGCACGGTCTACTTCCTCGGCGGTGGCTTCCTCGAACTGTCCGGCCGCTCCGACGCACCCAGGTCCCCCGCCGTCCGGCTGTGGCTCCAGGTCGCCGACGTGACGGCCGCCCACGAGGAACTCTCGGCACGCGGCGTCGAGATCCTGCGCCCGCCGGTGCGGGAGCCGTGGGGCCTGATCGAGATGTGGATCGCGGACCCGGACGGCACCCGGATCGCGGTCGTGGAGATCCCGGAGGACCATCCGCTGCGCTACCGCCCCTGAGGACACCCCGCGCCTCCTCCCTTCACCTCCCCCGCTTCCCTTGCCCCCACAAGCGCGCTCGGGCGGCGACCCGCGCCCCCGACGTGCTCCCGCCGTACCTCCATGCGCTCCCGTACGCCGCCCCGGAGCCGGGCATCGACCCGACGACGGCGTGACGTCGATCGAGGAGGTGCTCAGGTGCACGGACCGGGGTCGGCGAGCTGGCTGCTCGTGACGCTCTGTGCGGGGAGCGGCGCCTACTGCCTGCTGCGGATGCGCAGCCGCGTCGAGGAACAGCGGCGCACGGCGGGCGGTGAGGCGCTGATGGGGTTCGGCATGGCGGTGATGGCCCTGCCCGCCACGGTGGTGCAACCGCCGCGCGGCGTGTGGATCGGGTACGCGGCGGTGTTCGCCGCCGCCGGCCTGTGGACGGCGTGGCCCGCGCGGCGCGCACCGCGCCATCTGCACCATGTCGTGGGCGCGCTCGCCATGGTGTACATGTCCGTGGCGATGGTGGCGGCGCCGGGCGGCCACGCCGGTCACGGCGGCGCGGGCGTGCCGCTGGTGACGGGCGCGCTGCTCCTCTACTTCGCCGGCCACGTCCTGCTCTCGGGGGCGCGCCTCGCGCCGGTGGGGGCGGTGGTCGCCGGGGGCGAGGGGGTCGCGGGCGGGGGCGGCGGGCCCGGGGGGTGGGCCGACCGGCCGGAGCTGGTGCGGGTGTGCCGCCTCGCGATGAGCATGGGGATGCTGGCGATGCTGGTGCTGATGTCGTGAGGAGCCTCGCGCCCCGGGCGGGACACGCCGCAGGGGCCCGTGACACCTGATTCCGTCGTGGCGTACGTCACTTGCGGTGGCTGCCCATACCCCCGCGTGGCGCGGCCCTCATAGGGTTGACCCATGATGGTCCCCGTCGCGCTGTTGCTCCTTGCCGCGCTGACCGCCGTCGTCGCCCCCAGACTGCTCGCGAGGGCCG
Organism: Streptomyces sp. NPDC127108; assembly: GCF_042677545.1. Taxonomy (NCBI): domain Bacteria; kingdom Bacillati; phylum Actinomycetota; class Actinomycetes; order Kitasatosporales; family Streptomycetaceae; genus Streptomyces; species Streptomyces sp. NPDC127108. The sequence goes on from NZ_JBHXTE010000061.1 coordinate 48,990, forward strand.
ACTGGGTGGAGCGCGAACCGGTGGTCGCGCTGTGGGCTTGGCAGTGCGTGGTGGCGGGTGTCCTGCTGTGCTGCGCCCTTTCGATGACGTTCAGTGCGGCGTCCGCCTGGCAGGCGGTGCGCGGGCACCTGTTCGCGCCCGCGCCGCGCGGCGTCGTGGAGGCGTACGCGCTCGGACCGACCCCGTGGGCGGCCGTGACGGCGGTGGCGCTCGCGTGCGGCGGCGTGTGGACCGCCGCGATGCTCACCCGGGAGATCGCCCGGGCCCGCACCCGGCGCACCAAGCGTCGTGCCGAACTCGTCGTGCGGGCACCGCTGTTGCCCGGCGAGGAGCCCGGCGCCGACCGGCTCGTGGTCCTTGAGGGCGAGCGGCCCGACGCCTGGTGGCTGCCCGGCGCCGCACCTCAACTGGTCATCACCACGGCCGCGTTGCGCCGCCTGAAGGGCCGTCAGCTGGACGCGGTGCTCGCCCACGAGCAGGGCCACGCGCAGGCCAGGCACGACTGGCTGCTGCACTGCTCGGGCGCGCTGGCCGCGGGCTTCCCGCAGGTCCCGGTGTTCGCCGCGTTCCGCGACGAGATGCACAGGATCGTGGAACTGGCCGCCGACGACGTGGCCTCGCGCCGCTTCGGGCGGCTCACCATCGCCCTCGCCCTGGTCGAACTCAACGAGGAGCGGGGCGTGTTCGGGCCCTGCCCGACCCCGCAGGCGCATGTGCCGCAGCGCGTGCACCGGCTGCTCTCGGCCCGGCCCCGGCTCACGGCCGGGCGGCGGCTGCGGCTGACGGCGGCCGCGGCGCTGGTGCCGGTCGTCCCCCTGCTCGTGGCGTTCGTCCCGGCGCTCCGCGCCCTCGGTTAGTCCGGCACTTCACGCCCCGGTTGGGCGCCGCCGCCCTCCATCGGCCAGGATCAACGCATGCCTTCCGCACCGCCCGCACCCCCCGGAGCAGCCCGGCGCGCCATCCGCGCCCCGCGCGCCGCCCTGTTCCTCGCCGTCCCGTCCGTGCTGCTGCTCGTCCTCGTCGCCGCCGAGTGGCATCCGCTGCTCGGCCTGGACGACGACATCGCGCGGACCACCCACCGCTGGGCGGTCGGGCACTCGGGCCTGACGCGGACCGCGCGCATCCTGACGGACTGGGTGTGGGACCCGTGGACGATGCGCGCGCTTGTGACCGTTGTCGTGCTCTGGCTGGTGGCGCGGCGCGCCTGGTGGTTGGCGGGCTGGCTCGCGGCGACCAGCCTGGTGGGCACGCTGGTGCAGCAGGGGCTGAAGGCCGCGGTGGGGCGGGAGCGGCCCCAGTGGCCGGACCCGGTGGACTCCGCGCGCTACGCGGCGTTCCCCTCCGGGCACGCGATGACCGCGACCGTGGTGTGCCTTCTGATGCTGTGGCTGCTGCGGCTGTACGGCGCCGGGGCCCTGGTGTGGCGTGCGGGGCTCGCCGTCGCCGTGGTGTCCGTGGTGGGCGTGGGGTTCACCCGGGTGTGGCTCGGCGTCCACTGGGCGTCCGACGTCGTCGAGGGCACGCTGCTCGGGGGGCTCACGGTGGCGGTGGCCGTGACGGTGTACGAGCGCTTCGTGCCCGAGGAGCAGCGCCCGGACCGCGCCGAGCGGCCCTGACCCCGTCTCCCGCGCCGCTCGGTGCGTCCTTGACCCTCGTTCGCCCGGTCCCGGAGGATCGTTGCCATGGCAATCAAGGGCGTGCTCTTCGACTTCTCCGGGACGCTGTTCCGCATCGAGTCCACCGATTCCTGGCTGCGCGGCACCCTGGCCGCGAGCGGGCTGACGCTGCCGGAGGAGGAGGTGGCGCGGCTCGCGGCGGCGCTCGACCGCGCGGGCGCGCTGCCGGGCGGCTCACCGACGGTCGACGTACCGGAGCACCTCGCGGACCTGTGGCCCCGGCGCGACCAGAGCGCGGAGCTGCACCGGGCGGCGTACACAGGCATCGCCCGCACCGTGGAGCTGCCGGATCCCGCCCTCTACGACGCGCTCTACGAGCGGCACCTGACGCCGGAGGCGTGGCGGCCCTACGACGACGCGCTGGAGGTCCTGCGGGGGCTGCGGGCGCTGGGCGTGCGCGTGGGGGTCGTCAGCAACATCGGCTGGGACCTGCGGCCCGTCTTCCGGGCGCACGGACTCGACCCTTACGTCGACGCGTACGTCCTGTCGTACGAGCATGGCGTGCCGAAGCCGGACGCGCGGCTCTTTGCGCAGGCCTGCGCCGGGCTCGGAGTGGCTCCGGAGGACACGCTGATGGTGGGCGACGACCGGCGTGCGGACGCGGGTGCGGCCGCGCTGGGCTGTGCGGTGCACTTCGTGGACCATCTGCCGGTGGCTCGTCGGCCCGACGGGCTGCGGCCCGTGCTCGGGCTCGTCGAGGGCACGGGCGCACGCTGAGGCCGGGGGTCCACCGCCCTCGCCGTCAGGACTGGTAGTTCTCGACCTGCGCCACCGGGCGCGGCCGCACCGTGTCGGGGTCGCCGCCGAACTCTTCCTTGGCCCGCCGCCTGCGCAGCAGGTCCCAGCACTGGTCGAGTTCCCGTTCCAGGACACCCAGGCGGGCCCGCTCCGTCGTCTCGTCGATCGCTCCGGACGCGAGCGATTCCCGCAGGGTCTTCTCGGCGTCGACCATCTCGCTGATCCGCGCCAGAATTTGCTGTTGGTCCATGTCCAAGCGCCTCCTCGGCCCCCGGCCCACTGTAAGGAGGCGGAGCCGGATCCGCGAGAAGAGCGCGGACGGGCGCGCGACGGCCGGGGCCCCAGGCTGCCCAAGGGCAGGCAACACTCCCCCGCGGTGTTGCCTGCCCCAGACCGCACCGGCCCATGACGGCCAGGGCCGGGTCGTCCTGAGTATATTGGCTGTGAGCCAGTCAACGCAGGAGTTACAGGATGTCCCCGCGTAGCCCATCGGTCAATGAAGAGTTGCGGCGACGTTCCCGCGAGCGGCTTCTGCAGGCGACGGTGGAGCTGGTCGGTGAGCGTGGTTACGAGGCCACGACCCTCGGCGACATAGCCGACCGGGCCGGTTCGGCACGCGGCCTGGTGTCGTACTACTTCCCGGGGAAGCGGCAGCTCCTGCAGTCGGCCGTGCACCGCCTGATGCATCGGACGCTGCAGGCGGCGCTCGAGCGGGAGCCGCGCACGGAGGACGGGGACGAGCTGCTCGCCCGCGCCATCGACGCGATCCTGGGCCTCGCCCGCGACCAGCCGATGCTGATGCGCACGCACATGGCCGGCATCCTCCAGGCCGAGGGGTTCGTGCAGTGCCCCGAGCAGCAGCGCCTCGCCTTCCTGCTGCGCGAAGCGGTGTCCCGGCACGGGTCGCCGGAGGCCGAGACGGACTACCGCATGCTGCGCGCCCTGCTGATGGGCGCGGTGTTCGCGCTGCTCATCCCGGGCGCGCCGATGCCGTTCGACGTGCTGCGCGCCGAGCTGTTCCAGCGGTACGACCTGGACTGGAAGCGCGGCGTCCCGCCGGGCGACGAGCCGCCCGAGGGGTCGTTCAAGACGTGAGCCGCGTACGGGTGATCCGGGCCGGGGCGAGGGCGCCCGAGGACGGCGGGGAGCGGGCGGCGGCGGTCGTGCCGGAGCTGGTCTGGTACGCGGCCTACGGCTCCAACACGCGGCGGGACCGCCTGATGCACTACATCGAGGGCGGCCGGCCCCCGGGCGCCGCCCTGGCCTCGCCCGGCTGCCGGGACCCGCGGCCGCCGCGGGCGTCGGTGCCGGTGGAGCTGCGGGGCGTCGTGTACTTCGCGACCGAGTCCGCGCTCTGGTCGGGCGGCCGGGCGTTCTACGACCCCGACGCCCCGGGGCGGGTGTACGCGCGCGCCCATCTGGTGACGGCGGAGCAGTTCCGCGACATCGCGGCGCAGGAGATGTACCGGGCGCCGGGGACGGGCCCCGACCTGGCCCCGGCACTGCGCCACGGCCGGGCCCGCCTCGGTGAGGGGCGCTACGAGACGCTGGTGTGCCCGGGCACCCTGGACGGCCTTCCGGTGCTCACGTTCACCGCGCCGTGGGCGCTGGGGGACGTGCCCCTCAACGCCCCCTCCGAGGGCTATCTCCGGCAGCTGGCCGCCGGGCTCCTGGAGGCGGACGCGTGGGACGGGGCCGCTGTGGCCGGGTATCTCGCGGCGTGCCCGGGGGCGGCGGGGCGGTGGACGGCCGAGCGGGTCGCGGAGCTGCTGCGCGGGTGACCGCCCGGCCGGGGCGCGGCATGACTCACGCGGCGCCCGCCTGGGCCCGCTCCTGTCGCCCTGCCCGGGGCCCGGTCCGGTCAGGTGCCGCAGATCTCCGCGAAGCGCCGGGCGTCGACGTTGCCGCCGGAGAGGATGATGCCGACGCGGGGCGGCACGCGGTCGACGCGGCCGCTGAGGGCGGCGGCGAGGGCCGTGGCGCCGCTCGGCTCCAGGACGGTCTTCAGGCGTTCGAAGGCGAACCGCATGGCGTCCCGGATGTCGTCGTCGGAGACGAGGGCGATGTCGTCGACGAGCCGCCGGTTGATGGAGAACGTCAACTCGCCCGGGATCTCGGCTGCTTGGCCGTCGGCGATGGTGCGCGGCACGGGGATCGTCACCCGGTGTCCGGCCGCGAGCGAACGCTTGGTGTCGTCGCCCGCCTCCGGCTCGACGCCGACCACGCGGACGCCGTCACTGAGGCCCTTCACGGCGGTGGCGCTGCCCGCGATCAGCCCGCCACCGCCGACCGGCACGAGCAGCAGGTCCAACTCGCCGACCTCCTCGACGAGTTCGAGGGCGGCCGTACCCTGTCCCGCGATGATGTGCGGGTGCTCGTACGGCGGGATCAGGGCGAGGCCGCGCTCGGCGGCCAGGGTCGCGCCGATGGCCTCCCGGTCGCCGGTGTAGCGGTCGTACGTGACGATCTCCGCGCCGTACCCCTCGGCCGCCGCGCGCTTGGAGGCCGGGGTGTCCTCTGGCATGACGATGACGGCGCCGCTGCCCAGTTCGCGGGCGGCGAGGGCGACGGCCTGGGCGTGGTTGCCGGAGGAGAACGACGCGATGCCCTTGGCCAGTTGCTCCGGCGAGAGCCGGGACACGGCGTTGTAGGCGCCGCGGAACTTGAAGGCGCCGACGCGCTGCTGGTTCTCGCACTTGAGGAACACCTCGGCGCCGACTCGGGCGTCGAGGGTGCGCGAGCGCAGCACGGGGGTGCGGTGCGCGACGCCCTTGAGCCGGGCCGCCGCGTCGCGGACGTCGTCGAGGGTGACCGGGGGTGTGCTGGTCATGCGGTTGCTCCCTGTCTCGTCATGCGGATGCCCCCGGTGCGGTGTCGGGCCCGTCCTTCGGGGGCTCCTGGGCCCGGGCCTTGGCGAGGTAGCTGTACGCGGAGGCACGGGAGATGCCGAGGCGCTCCGCCACCTGGGGCACCGCGCGCCGGACCGCGAAGACGCCGCGCTCGTCGAGCCCCCGGAACAGCTCGACGCGTTCGGCGCGGTCGAGCTCGCCCCACGGGCGGCTGCGCTTGAGCTGATAGGCGTCGACGACGGACCCCACGACGGCGTCGATCACCTCGGCGGAGTCGCCGAAGGTGGTCGTCGGCACCTCCGCGGGGACCGCCACACCGGCGAGTTCACCGATGAGCGAGCCCACCTGCTGGACGGCGGTGATGTCGAGGTTGACGCACAGCGCGCCGAACACCGCGCCGCCGCTGTCGCGCAGCAGCATCGTGGACGACTTGACCAGCTTGCCGTCCTGAGTGCGGGTCAGATAGTTCAGCTCGTCGCGCGCCTCGTCGCCGCGGGCGAGCATGCCCATCCCGATCTCGCTCATGGCGCCGCCGACGCTGCGCCCGGTCACGGACCCGGCGATCGACACGACGGACTCCTCCGGCCGCCGGTAGTCGTGGACGACCACTTCGCACAGCGAGCCGAAGGTGGCGGCGATGCCGTCGGCGACGGGGACGAGCGCGGCGAGGATCGCGTCCCGCTCGTGATCCCGGGGGGAACCGGCGTCTTTGGGGCTGTCCGCGGCGCTCATCTCGGTCCTCTTGCTCCTCGCGCTTCTCGTGCTCCTCGTACTTCCCAGGCGTGACCGCGGTCCCGGCCCTGCGACCCGGACGCCTGGACACAATGTACATGCCTTGGACGAAAATTCCAGATGCCGATCACCGCCGGAGGCCGGCCGGGCGAGCCGTGACGCCAAGGGCCCCCGGCC
>NZ_JBHXTE010000062.1:0-52735 GCF_042677545.1 Streptomyces sp. NPDC127108
ACGGCCACCGCCCCGGACAGCCCGGCGCACCGGGCCACGACTATCCCGCTCTCGCCCACGCTGGCCTGACCCCCCGCACGACCGGGGCGGCCCCCCCGACCGGAGCCATCGGTCGGCGGCTCCGCCATGTCCGGCACCGGACGCCCCGGCCGCGCGCCCCGCCCGCACACCCCGCCCCCGTACGCGGCATTGACAATGGCCCGCTCAAGTTTTGTGCTGGAGGGCGAAGTAGCGCCGCGTCGGAAGGGGTTGTTGGTCATGGCACGTGCGGTCGGGATCGATCTCGGGACGACGAACTCGGTGGTGGCCGTCCTGGAGGGCGGTGAGCCCACCGTCATCGCGAACGCGGAGGGCGCCCGCACCACTCCGTCGGTCGTCGCCTTCGCCAAGAGCGGCGACGTCCTCGTCGGCGAGGTCGCCAAGCGGCAGGCGGTCACCAACGTGGAGCGCACCGCCCGCTCCGTCAAACGCCACATGGGCGACGGGAGCTGGCGCTTCCCCGACAGCGGGTCCGGCAGCATCGAGGGCACCCGCTACACCGCCCAGGAGCTGTCCGCCCGCGTGCTGCAGAAACTCAAGCGGGACGCCGAGTCCTACCTCGGCGAGGACGTCACCGACGCGGTGATCACCGTGCCCGCGTACTTCGACGACGCCCAGCGCCAGGCCACCAAGGAGGCCGGGGAGATCGCGGGCCTGAAGGTCCTTCGGATCATCAACGAGCCGACGGCCGCCGCCCTCGCCTACGGCCTCGACAAGGGCGACGACCAGACCGTCCTCGTCTTCGACCTCGGCGGCGGCACCTTCGACGTGTCGCTCCTGGAGATGGGCGAGGGCGTCATCGAGGTCAAGGCCACCAACGGCGACACCCAGCTCGGCGGCGACGACTGGGACCAGCGGGTCGTCGAGCACCTCGTACGGCAGTTCAAGAACGCGCACGGCATCGACCTCGGCAAGGACAAGATGGCCCTGCAGCGGCTCCGCGAAGGCGCCGAGAAGGCGAAGATCGAGCTGTCCTCGTCCAGCGAGACCGACATCAACCTGCCCTACGTCACCGCGTCCGCCGACGGCCCGCTGCACCTCGCCGAGAAGCTCACCCGGGCCCAGTTCCAGGAGCTGACCGCCGACCTCCTCGACCGCTGCAAGCGCCCCTTCCACCAGGCCGTCAAGGACGCCGGGGTCGAGCTGGCCGCGGTCGACCACGTCATCCTCGTCGGCGGCTCCACGCGGATGCCCGCCGTCGGCGACCTGGTGCGGGAACTCACCGGCAGGGACCCGCACAAGGGCGTCAACCCCGACGAGGTCGTGGCACTCGGCGCGACCCTCCAGGCGGGCGTGATCCGCGGCGACGTGAAGGACGTCCTGCTGCTCGACGTGACGCCGCTGTCCCTCGGCATCGAGACCAAGGGCGGCATCATGACCAAGCTCATCGAGCGCAACACCACCATCCCCACGCGCCGTTCGGAGACCTTCTCCACCGCCGAGGACAACCAGCCCTCGGTCGGCATCCAGGTCTTCCAGGGCGAGCGCGAGATCGCCGCGTACAACAAGAAGCTCGGCGTCTTCGACCTCACCGGGCTTCCGCCCGCGCCCCGCGGCGTGCCGAAGATCGAGGTCACCTTCGACATCGACGCCAACGGCATCATGCACGTCTCCGCGAAGGACGAGGCCACCGGGCGCGAGCAGCGCATGACCGTCACCGGCGGCTCTGCGCTGCCCAAGGACGACATCGACCGCATGGTCCGCGAGGCCGAGGCGCACGCCGAGGAGGACCGCAAGCGCCGCGAGGCCGCCGAGACCCGCAACCAGGCCGAACAGCTCCTCTACCAGACCGAGCGGTTCCTGCGGGACAACGGCGGCGAGGACGGGCGCATCCCCGCCGACACCAAGGCCGAAGTGGAGGCCGCGGCGGCCGAGTTGAAGCCCCTGCTCGCCGGCGACGACACCCTCGCCATCCGGGCCGCGGCGGAGAAGCTCGCCGCCGTCAGCCAGCGGATGGGGCAGGCGATGTACGCGGCCGCGCAGGCCGACCAGGGCGGCCAGACCGGTCATCCCGGTCCGGAGAGCGGCGGCGCCGAGGACGCCCCGCCCCAGGGGGACGCCACCGGGGCCCGGGGCGGCGCCGACGAGGGCGTCGTCGAGGCGGAGATCGTGGACGACGAACCGGACGGCGGCAAGCGGGCGGACGACGGCACGGGGCCGGGCGGTGGCCCCGGGCGGGGCGGCGGCAAGGACGACCGGCCGCCGCGGACCTGACGGCGGCCGGCACCCGCCAGGGCCCGGCCGCCGCTCCCGGGGGCGCCCGGCGGCCCGCTACGCCTTCGACTGGAGGTACTTGACCGTCGCCGGGTCCGCCGGCAGCAGGGTCTCGATGGCCAGCTCGGCGACGGTCACGTCCATCGGCGTGTTGAACGTGGAGATCGACGACACGAAGGACAGCACCCGGCCCTCGTGCTCGATCCTGAGCGGCAGCGCGAAGGGCGCCACCTGCCCGTCGGCGGCCGCGTCCTCGCCGGGATCGGCCACGGGGAACGCCGCCACCTCGTCGTACAGCGCCTTCAGCTCCGCCGACCGGTGCAGGGCGATCTGCCGCCCCATCTGGTGCAGCAGGTGCTCGCGCCACTCCCGCAGATTGCGGATCCTCGGGGCGAGGCCGCGCGGGTGCAGGACGAGCCGCATCGCGTTCGGCGGCTGTTCGAGCAGGTCCTCGGGGATTCCGTCGAGGAGCATCGCGATGCCGCTGTTCGCGGCGACCACCTGGTACGTCGCGTCGACGACCAGCGCCGGATACGGCTCGTAGCCCTGAAGGAGCTGTTCGAGACCGGCGCGCAGCGTCGCCATCGACGGGTCGTCGAGGGGGGTCTGCTTGAAGCGGGGCGCGTACCCGGCGGCGAGGAGCAGCGCGTTGCGCTCGCGCACGGGCACGTCCAGGTGCTCGGCGAGCTTCAGGACGAAGTCCTCGCTGGGCTTGGCGCGGCCCGTCTCGACGAAGCTGATGTGGCGCGCGGAGGAGTCCGCGCGCAGGGCGAGGTCCAGCTGGCTGACGCGCCGCTCCTCGCGCCAGGCGCGCAGCAGCGCGCCCACCTCGGACGGTTCGGCGGCACCGGACGGCGCGGCGGCGCGTGGGCTCTCGGCCCGGCTGGTCCTGGTGTTCTGGGGGCCGACTTCACTGTTCCGACGGCGAGGCGCGACAGTTGGCATGGCAAAGACGGTAATCGAGGAGGAGCGCATGACGAATCCGTGGGACCCGCTGTCGTGGGAGGCCACCGTCGCGTACCGGGCCCGGGTGCGCGGCTGTCTGCTCGGCGGCGCGGTCGGTGACGCGCTCGGGTACGCGGTCGAGTTCAGCTCCCTCGACGCCATCCGCGCCGCGCACGGCCCACGCGGACTGCGGGGGCCGGTGGCCGACGCGGCGGGCCTCAGCCGGATCAGCGACGACACGCAGATGACGCTGTTCACCGCCGAGGCACTGCGGACCGCGCACGCCCGCGAGCGCCGCAAGGGCATCGGGGGCGCGGCGCCGAGGCTGGTGCAGCAGGCGTATCTGCGCTGGCTGGACACCCAGCACAAGCCGGGCCCCGCACCCCGGCCGAAGCCCGGCACCGACCCTGCTGACACCCCGCAGGGACCCCCGCACCCCGCCGACCTCAGCTCCCAGGCCTGGCTGTACGCCCGGCGGGCCCCCGGCAACGCCTGCCTGAGCGGAGCGGCGCAGGGGTACGCGCCCGACCCCGCCCTGGAGCTCGGCCCGCGCGGCCGCGTCAACCCCGAGTCCAAGGGCTGCGGCACCGTCATGCGCTCGGCGCCCTTCGGACTCACGCGCGCCCCCGCCGACCGCGCCTTCGAACTCGCCGCGCGCTGTGCCCAGATCACCCACGGCCACCCGACCGGCTACTACGCGGCGGGCGCGCTCGCCGCGATCGTCGCGCACCTCGTCGAGGGCGACTCCCTGGAGGGCGCCGTCCTGCGCACCCTGCGGCTGCTCGCCCGGTACGCGGGGCACGAGGAGACGTCGACCGCCCTGACCGCCGCCGTCGACCTGGCCGCCGCGGGCGAGCCGAGCGCGGAGCGCGTCGAGTCCCTTGGCGAGGGCTGGGTCGCCGAGGAGGCCCTGGCCATCGGCGTGTACGCGGCCCTCGTCACCCCCCGCGTCGAGGACGCGCTGCTCCTCGCCGTGAACCACTCGGGTGACAGCGACTCCACCGGCTCCGTCTGCGGCAACCTCATCGGCGCGCTGCGGGGCGACCACGAACTGCCCCAGGAGTGGCTGCGGTTGACCGAGGGGCGCGCGGTGATCGCGGCGGTGGCGGACGACTTGTCGGGCGAGTGCGTACGGCGCTGAGGGCCTGCCGGGCGGGAGCGGTCGTGCGGCGGGGGCATCGGCCGCGCGGCCGGATGTGTGCGGCGGCTGCCCGTAGAGGCGTGCCGCCGACGCTCCGCCCGGCAGGTGCTGTGGCACGCTGGCACGACAAGGTCCCCACCGGCACAAACGCAGGAAGGAGCGCGGCCATGCCTCTCGAACCGCTGTCGCAGAAGGAGATCGAGGACCGGCTCGCCGAGCTTCCCGGCTGGTCGCTCACATCGGGCCGCACGGAGGCCGGTGCTGCCGACGCCTCCGCCGGATCCGGTGCCGCCGAGGTGAAGCTCACCCGCGCCTACCGCCTCCCCTCGCACTTCGCGGCGACCGCCTTCGTCGTGCACGTCTCCCAGGTCCAGGAGGAACTTGGCCACCACGCCGAACTGACCCTCGGCTACAACACGGTGGCGCTCGCCGTGAACACCCACAGCGCGGGCGGCGCCCTCACCGACCTCGACTTCGAACTGGCCCGCAGGGTCGAGGCGCTGGCGACGGGCCACGGAGCGGAATGATGCGGGACGGAACGGAGTGGGGTGGGCCGGTGCGGGCTGCCGGGGCGGAATGTGCGCTGGCTCCTGGGGGGCTTTCCGACGTGGTCGAGCGGGGGGTGCCGGGTTCGGTGGCGGTTGTGCGGGGGTTGCCGGGTTCGGTGACGGCTGTGCGGTGCCTGTCGGGTTCGGTGGTGGCTGTGCGGCGCTCGTCTGGTTCGGTCGTGGCCTTGCGGCGCCCGCCCGGTCCGGTGACGGCTGTGCGGCGCCCGCCCGGTCCGGTCGCGGCTGTGCGGCGACGACCGCCCGGTCCCGTCACGGCCATGCGGCGACCGCCCGGTTCACGGCCCGCCGGAAGCCGTCCGCCGGGGCCGGGGCCGGGCAGGGGCCACGCCACGCACGGAGCGGGTGTCTGATGCTCGACTACGGCAAGGAGGCGGTGCGGTACGACGCGTCGCGCGGGGGTGAGCCGCGGGCCGTGGCCGCCGCCGACGCGGTGCTCTCGCTGCTGCCGCGGGGAACCGGTGCGCCGCCCTCGGGGACCGGTGCGTTGCTCGACGTGGCCTGCGGCACGGGTCTGGTCACGCGGTGCCTCGCGGAGCGGCCGGGGCTGCGGGTGGTGGGGGTGGACGCGGCGCCCGCCATGGCGCGGATGGCGGCCAGCCGCGTACCCGGCGCCATCGTGCTCGGGGACAGCCGCCGCCTGCCCTTCCGCGACGGCACGTTCGACGCGGCGTCGGCGGTGTGGCTGCTGCATCTGCTGTCCGACCCGGACGAGGCCGCGGCCGTCGTCGGGGAGTGCGCGCGGGTCCTGCGGCCCGGCGGGGTCCTCGTCACCACCGTCGACAAGGCCGCCGCGCACGACGTGGGCAGCGACATCGACGCGGTGCTCGCGGGCCGTCCCGTCCGCTCACCGGTGGACGGCGCGGACCGCGTCGAGCAGTACGCGACCGCGTACGGCCTCACTCGCGCGGGCCGGACCCGCTTCCGGGGCCACGGCCAGGGCCGCAGCCCTCGCAGCACGGTCGAGGACCTGCGCCGCGGCTGGTTCACCAGCGTCCCGCCGGACAGCCCCATGGCGGACCGCTTCGCGCGCCGCCTGGCGGAACTCCCGGACCAGGAAGTCTGCCGCCCCGACCCGCAGTTCACGCTCCTGGCGTTCCGCAAGCCGCTGGGCTGACGCGCTGGGGCAGGGGGCAAGGCCGGGAGCGGGGCCCGCGCGCCCCCTGGGCCCCGGATTCTCACGCTGCCCCCGGCGCCGCTGGGCCTTAAGGCGGACCTCCGCGTCGCGCGGAGCCACCCCCCTCCCAGACACCTTGTTGCCGAAACGGCAACGCCACTGGGCGAAATCGAGGAAGGGGGAGCAGGCTGACGACGTAACCACGAAGGGGTGCGGAAGCGCCGAGAACGCAGGAGAGGCGGCGGTGACGGTGGCGGAACGTGAGGGTGTGGCGCACGGAGCGGGCACGGAGCACGGGCACGGGGCCGAGCGCGGGAGCGACCACGGGGCGGGCCACGGGCACGGCCATGGGGCCGGGCACGGCCACAGCCATGGGCACGCCGACATCGACTGGGCCGTCATGGCCCCCGTCCTGGAGCAGAACGCGGAGGTCACGGCCCCCGTCTACCGCGAGGTGGCGGCCTGGCTGCGCGACCTGCGCGCGGCACGCGCGGGCGGGAACCCCGCCGCCGACGGAGGCCCCGCCGACGGCGACCCCTCGCTGATCGTCGACGCGGGCAGCGGCCCCGGCGTCGTCACCTGCCTGTTCGCCGAGGTGTTCCCGAAGGCCCAGGTGATCGCGGCGGACCCCGAGGAGGCGCTCCTCGCGCGCACGGTGGAGCGCGCGGCCCGCCTCGGCCTCGCGGACCGGGTGCGCACGCACCGCGCGGAACTCCCTGACGGCCTGGGCGAGTTGCCGCCCGCCGACCTCGTCTGGGCGGCGCGTTCCGTGCACCACGTAGGCGACCAGGTGGCCGCCCTGACGGCGCTCGCCGACCGGCTCGCGCCCGGCGGTACGCTCGCGATCCTCGAAGGGGGCCTCGCGCCGCGCAGCCTGCCGCGCGACTTCGGCATCGGCCGCCCCGGGCTCCAGGCCCGCCTGGACGCGGCCAACGAGGAGTGGTTCGCGCGGATGCGGGCCGACCTGCCGGGCGCGAAGGAGGCGAGGGAGGACTGGGCGGAGCTGCTCACGGCGGCCGGCCTGCGCCATGTGGCGACGCGCAGCTTCCTCGTCGACCTGCCCGCGCCGCTGGAGGACGCGGCCCGGGACCACATCGTCACCACCTTCGGCCGCTACCGCGATCTCGCCGCCGACGCCGAGAACCCGATCCTCGACCCCGACGACCGCGCCACCCTCGACCGCCTCCTCGACCCGCAGGACCCCGAGAGCCTGCACCGGCGCACCGACCTGTTCTTGCTGACGGCGCACACGGTGCACGTGGCGGTCCGGGAGGCGTAGGCCCGGGGCGGGTGAGCCGGGCACCGGGGCAACCCCGCCGCCCCTCACCCCTCACCCTCCACCGCCCCTCACCCCCTCACCCCCGCAACTCCTCCAACCGCACCAACGCGTCCCGCACCTCCGCCCGTTCCTCCTCCGTGAGCCCGACCCCGGCGGCCCGCTCCAGGAACTGCCCCGCGAGCGCGTCCTCGCCGAGCCGCTGGGCGATGTCCCCGCGCAGCACGAGCAGCCGCACATGCTGCGCGGGGGTGGGCCGTTCGTCCGTGAGCCCGAGGGCGCGGTCGATGACCTTCGCGGCGCCCGCCAGGTCCTCCTTGGAGTCGACGAAGACGTCCGCGATGTGCAGGGCCCGCGCGAAGGTCTCCTTCGGCGCGGGCCGGTGCGACTGATCCTCGCTGATCTGCTGTCCGACGCGGATGCTGTTCCCCGCCGGGTCGGTCATCAGGAACTGCCGCACTCCGTACGACATGTCCTTGAGCGGCCCGATGCGCGGCAGCCCCCGGCTGGGGATCTTCCCGTACGCGGCCTTGAGCCCCGCGCGGAACGCGGCGTGCAGGGAGTCCACGTCGTCCGTGAGGATGTAGCAACCCGAGATCGACTCGGCCGGGTCGTACTGCTTCATGCCGAAGAACTGCAGCTCCACGGTGCCGCGTTCGACGACGGCGTACGCGTACGGGCTCTTCTGGAGGTACGTCGTCTCGAACCCAAGGGCGGTGTAGAAGTCGACGACCGGCTGGACGGTCTGGCAGGGCAGGAGGGGGATGGTTTTCTCGGCCATGCGGGTCAGTCTAGTCAAAGTTGAATAGGTGAAGGGAGGGGTTGCCCTTTGGCGAGACGCGGTCCGGTGGACTCACCCGCGACGAATGGGAGACGTATTTGCCCACTCTCAAGTATCGGCGCACGTGTTGAGGGATCGTGGAGGGAAGGGAACGGGACACCTGACCCAGGGGGGCGGACATGGCGAACGAGCTGATGCGGTGGGAATCGGACGAGGGGCCGGTCGTCGTGGAGGTGGACTCCAGGGACCCGGGGTACAAGTCCGTGTCGCGCCGGGACGGCAACGGCGAGATCCACGACGTGGAGGGCCGGTTCGAGTCGGCGCTCGACAACGTGCGCGGCGCCGCCCTCTCCGCCCTGCGGACCTTCCGTACGCAGGCGCTCGACCCCGATGAGATATCCCTGGAGTTCGGGGTCAAGCTGAGCGCGGCCGCGGGTGCCGTCATCGCCAAGACCGCGGCCGAGGGGCACTTGACCGTGAAACTGACCTGGTCCCGTGAGGGCGCGCAAGGCGAATAATGGCGGACATGCACTGGCGTGCCCGCATCGGCACGGTCGGCGGTGCGCCGCTGGGCGCGGGCGTGCTGGTCGACAGCACCCGGCTGATCACCTGCGCCCACGTCGTCGACGGCCTGCACAAGATCCGCGTGGCGCTGCCCGGCCACGCCGACGGGCTGCGGGCCACCGTGTCCTGGTCCGGGGACTGGCGGCGGCTCGGCGACCCCGGCGACATCGCGGTGCTCACGCTCGACGCCCCCTTGCGCGTACCGGCCTGCGTGTTCGCCCCGCTCGGCACGCTGCGGCCGCGCGCCGGGCGCACCGCGTACGTACTGCGCGCCCTCGGCTTCCCGCGCGGGCACGAGGAGAACGGCACCCACGTCACGCTCCGCACCAGCGAGGACCGGGAACTGGGCGGTGAGTGGCTGGAGATGGACGTCGAGCAAGCCCATCTCCAACGCCTGGACGAGGGGTTCAGTGGATCTGCCGTGTACGACATCGAGTCCCGCCAGGTCGTCGGCATCGTCACCGACGCGGTGCTCGCCGGCGACCAGGAGGGCTACCTGGGCCGGATGCTCTCCCTGGAGGTCATCCGCCGGCACTGGGAGGACCTGGACGACCTGCTGCCCCTCGACTGGCTGCCGACCGAGCCGCGACGCGAGCTGCGCGCCCTGTTCGACGGCGTACAAGTCGAGCCGGGCATCCTGGAGTTGGTGGTGCGGCGGGCCTTTCCCACGCTGCGGCGCGATCCGCCGCCCCTCCGGTCGGTGTGGCAGGCGGTCCGGTACGTGGCCGAGGTGCTGACCGGCGAGGACCGGCTCGCCCGGCTGTTGCGGGAACTCGCGCGGTGGTCGCCGGGTGGCTGCAGGCCGGGTATCGCGGCGTGGGCGCGGCGGTGGATGTCCAGGGAGGAGGGGGAGCCCGGCGCGGGACCCCACGGCGGGCTGCAAGGGGAACTGGGTGAGGGGCTCGGTGCGGGCGCGCCGGCCGAGATGCCTTCTCCCACCTGCTTCGTCAGGTTCCGCGCCGAGCGCATGACGCGTGGCGCCGGCCTGGAGCTGTCCGTGTCCACCGTCGTCGACGGCGTACGGTTCGGAGGGGGCGAGCCCGTGCCGATCCGCCGCCAACAGCTCCGGGCGCGCGTCGAGGCGCTGCTCGCCGAACAGGTCGGCAAGATCCGCGAGTTCGACTGGATGCTGGAGTTCGTCGTGCCGCCTGCGCTGATGAGCGAGCCGTACGAGGAGTGGCACATCCGTGAGCCGGGTACCGCCCGGCCCCGCCCCATGCGCACCGTGCCCGTCGTCGTCCGGTACCCCGAACACCTGAGGTTGGGGACCACCCTCGGAGACATCCGCAAACGCTGGGAGACCGTCCGGGCCCGCGGCGAGACCCGGCCCGTGCCTGTCGACTGCGGACTGCCCTACGGCTACGACCAGTTCTACGGCTGGCTCGACGCCGACCGTGACCTGTGCGCCCTCGCGTACGCCGCCCGGCCCGACGTCGAGTGGCTCGATGCCGCCCTCAGCACCGGCGTGCCCATCATGCTGTGGCGGCGGTACGACTGCGCCGACGACGGCCACGCGACGTGCGCGCCCAAGGCGTTCCTGGACCGGCTCACCGAAGCCGTTTCCACTCTGGAACCCGACCAACTGCCCCTGGAAATCATGAGGATGCGCAAGGAGGCGCACTCTCCGCACAAGGGGGGCGCCGATCACCACGGGCACCACCTCACGCTGTTCTGGGACGACCCGGGACGCATGCCTGATCCTGATCCACGGCTGGCCATGGGGAACACCGTGGTGAGCCCAAGGGGCAACCAAGGGAGCGCCTGAGATGCCTTCGCCGCCGCCGACCTCGTCCGACCCGCCGCCGCACACCTCACCCTCCGGCCCCCCGACCTCCTGGCAGATCTACTCCGGCACCCGCACCCCCCACGACGGCATCACCCGCCTCCCGGCCCCGCCGCCCTGGCGGACCTTCAAGGGCGGCCCGCCCCTGCCCACCCCGCCCGGCGACTCCGGCAACCAGCACGCGGCCGTCAGCTACCGCCCGAGCACCGACGCCGTCCGCCAGGTCAACGCCGCCCTCTACCTGCGCAGGCCGCTCCTGGTCACCGGCGCCCCCGGCACCGGAAAGTCGTCCCTCGCCTACGCCGTCGCCCACGAGCTGGGCCTCGGCAAGGTCCTGCACTGGCCGATCACCAGCCGCGTGACGCTCCGCGACGGCCTCTACGCGTACGACCCCCTGACCCGCCTCTACGCCGCCGAACGCGCACGGTACGACGGCACGGGCGGCATCGGGGCGGGCGGCAGGGGAGCGGACGGCAACGGGGTGGGCGACGCGCCGGGCGGTGCTGACGGCGATCGGGCAGGGGGCGGCGGCCCGGCGGGCGACGACATCGGCGACTACCTCCGCCTCGGCCCCCTCGGCACCGCCCTGCTGCCGTTCGCGCGGCCCCGCGTCCTGCTCGTCGACGAGATCGACAAGAGCGACATCGACCTGCCCAACGACCTGCTCACCATCTTCGAGAAGGGTTCCTACGAACTCGTCGAGCTGGCCCGCCGCGCGGCACCCACCGCCCGGGTCATGACGGCCGACAGCACCAAGGACCGGGTCGAGATCCACGACGGCACCGTCACCTGCCGGGCCTTCCCCCTCGTCGTCATGACGAGCAACGGCGAACGCGAGTTCCCGCCCGCGTTCCTGCGCCGCTGCGTCACCGTGGACCTCAAGCAGCCCGCGACCCTCGACGAGCTGACCGCCATCGTCCGCGAGCACCTGGGCCCCGTCGTCGAGGACGCGGACGGCACGCTCCCGGCCGGGGTGCAGGACGTCATCCAGCGGTTCTTCGACCGGCGCAGCGGCGGACTCCTCGCCAACGACCAGCTCCTCAACGCCATCTACATGTGCCACCACGCGGCCCTCACGGAACCGCCCGAGAGCGTCGCGGAGCTGGCGGACCAGGTGATGCCGTTCCTGACCGCCGAAGCGACGCGGTCCGATGACGCTTGACCGGCTCCGGGACCTCCTTGCCGCCCTCGGGCCGTCCGTCACGCCGCTGGACCTCGCCGAGATGCTGTGGCTCGCGGAGCGGCTGCCGCCGGGCCAGGACGGTGCCGGGGGCGGGCCGCTGTCGCCGCTGGGCGAGGGGAGCGGGGTCGGCGGCGCCCGCACACCCGGACGTCCCGGCGGCCACGGACCCGGATCCGGGGGAATCGGTGGAGAGGGCGGAGACGGGGGAGCGGCGGGCGCCGGAGGGTCCGGTGCCGTCGCCGACGACAGCCCCGGCCACGACGGCCCCGGACCGGCCCACGCGACCGCCGCCGACACCGCCCTCAAGGCCTCCGGAGCCCCCAGAGCCGCCCTGCACCTCCCGCGCGGCCCCGCCCACCCCGGCGCCGACGCCGACGACGTCCTCGTACCCGCCCCACAGGCCCTGCGCCACGAACTGGCGATCCAGCGCGCCCTGCGCCCCCTGAAGCAGCGCGTCCCCGACCGGCGCCGCCGCGTCCTCGACGAGGCGGCGACGGCCGCGCGCGCCGCGGAACACCCCGGCTCCCTCCCATGGGCCCCGGTCCTGGTGCCCGCCACCGACCGCCTGTTCAGCCTGGCCCTCGTCGTCGACACCGGCCCGGCCATGACCGTGTGGCGGCCCCTCGTACGGGAGTTGCGGGAAGCCATGCAGCGCACCGGCGCGTTCCGTGACGTCCGCGTGTGGCACCTCGCCGACCTCGGGACGCGCGTCGGCGTGCGCTCCTCGCCCCACGGCCCCGCCATCGCCCCCGCCGCCGTGACCGACCCGACGGGCCGTCAGGTCGTCCTCGTCCTCAGCGACTGCTCGGGCCCGCACTGGTGGGGCGGCCGCGCGGGCCCCGCCCTGCACCTGTGGGCCGGGCGCGGCCCCACCGCCCTCCTCCAGCCGCTCCCCGAACGCCTCTGGCGGCGCACCGCCGCCCCCGCCGTCCCCGGCCGCGCCATCGCCTCCCGCGCGGGCGCCCCCAACACGGCCCTGCGGTTCACCCCGCACGACGGCCGCGCCCGCCGCCCCACCGGAGCCGTCCCCGTCCCCGTCCTGGAACTCGACCCCGAGTGGCTCGCCGACTGGGCCGGACTCCTCATGGCCCAGGGCGACCACCACCGCGACACGGCCGTCACCTACGTCACCGCCCACTCCCACCCGCAGGAGCAACCAGTCGCCGACGAGGGCGACTTGCCGATCACCGAACGCATCCTCCGCTTCCAGTCGGCCGCCTCGCCCACGGCCGCCGACCTCGCGGCCCACGTCGCCCTCTCGGTGCCCGCGCTGCCGGTGATGCGCCTCATCCAGCAGCGCGTCACCCCCGGCTCCCGGCCCAGCGACCTCGCCGAGGTGCTCCTGAGCGGCCTCCTGGAACCGGTCGACCCGGCCCGGGGCCTCTACGACTTCGTACCCGGAGCCCGCAGCGCCCTCCTCCAGACCCTGCCGCGCCCCGAGTCCCTGGCCGTCGCCGAACTCCTCGGCCGCATCGGCGCGGAGATCGAGGCCCGCGCGGGCTCGGCGACGCGTGCGTTCCGGGCAGTGGTGGCCGTGGCGGAGGGGGCGGGGAGCCGGGGCCTTGGGGTGGCGGGGGAGCCGTTCGCGTTGGTGAGTGAGGAGGCGTTGGGGCTGTTGCGGGGAAGGGCCATCGCGGTGGTGGAGCGGCCGGTGGCGGTGGAAGGGGAGGTGGCAGAGGAGGGAGTCCCCGCGCCGCCCCCGCCTGCCGGGCTGGAGATGGTGAACATCCCGAGGCGCGGCAGCACGTTCGTCGGCCGGTCCGGGGAACTCCACGACCTGGACGCGGCCCTCCTCGGTAGGGACGTCTCCTCCTCCGGGCTGCGTGTGGTCGTCGTCCACGGCGCGGCGGGCGTGGGCAAGACCGAACTCGCGGCCGTCTGGATGCGGAGGAACGCTCCGGACCGCCCGCGGGCTCCCTGGTGGTGGGTGCGCGCGGACTCACCGGAGGAGGTCGACGAGGGCCTGCTGGCGCTGGCTCTCGGGGTGAGTCCTTCCGTGGGTGGCCTGTCCCGGGCCGAAGGCACCGAATGGGCCGTCCAGTGGCTCGCCTCGCAGTCGGACTGGGTGCTCGCTCTCGACGACGTGCGCGACCCCGCCGAGTTGAGAGCACTCCTGGCTCGACTCGGCCCCGGGGGCCTGGTCCTGGTGACCACGCGGATCGCGGACGGATGGGCTCCCACGCTCGTCAAGGACCACGACATCGTCCTGACGTCTGTGCCCCTCGGCGTGCTGCAACTCCCGGATGCCGTCAAGTTGTTGACCCGGCGGGCGGGGGAGGGGGCGGAGTTGGACGGCGCGGCGGCCCTCTGCGAGCAACTGGGCTGCCACCCGGTCGCGGTGACACAGGCCGCCGCGCACATCGCCCGCGCCGGAATCTCCGTGGAGGAGTACCGGACGCTGATCGGGCGTGGTCCCGAACGCGACGTCATGTCCCGGCTGCGGCAGGTGGTGCGTGCGTCCGAGGATCCCCTGGCGGCGCGACTCCTGAACATGCTCGCGTGGCTGGCACCCGATCCCGTACCGCGCTCGGTGGTGTCCCGCATGGCGGGCGCCCGGGAGCTGGAAGGCGCCCTGCGGCTCCTGGAGGGCCTCGACCTCGTCGACGTCGACGACGAGGCGATCCGGGTGCGCCCCGGGGTCCAGTCCGCGGTCCGCACGGCGGACGACTCCACCCCGTCCCGGAGCCGCCAGGCCGTCACCTGGGCCCGCGCCGAGGCCGCCGTCTGCCTCGCCAACACCCTGCCGCGGGACCCGAACGCCGTCTACACCTGGCCCCGCTGGCGCGAAGTGCTGCCGCACGTCCTCGCGTTGGCGGAGCACGTCCGGCCCGAGGACGACTCCGCGCCGCTCGCCTCCTCGCTCGCGCTGGCGGCGGGATACGTCCTCGCCCAAGGCCAGCCGGACCGGGCCGTCGGCATGCTGGAGCGTGCCGTCGAGAGCCGGCGCAGGATCTCCGGGGCGGACGCGCCCGAGACCCTGGCGGCGTCCGGGCAGCTCGCGGGGGCGTACCGCGCGGCGGGGGACGCGCGGCGGGCCGTCGCGCTGTACGAGAGCACGGTGCTCACGCTGGGCCGGGTGCTGGGTGCGGGGCAGAGCGAGACCCTGGAGCTCCGGCTCGAACTCGCGGCGACGTACCTGGAACAGGGTTCCGTGCCGCAGGCCCAGCAGCAGTTCGAGGCCGTGTACCAGCTCGGCACGGAGAGGTACCCGCAGGACGAACAGCACGCCCTTGCCGCACGTGCGGGTCTCGCGGACGTCCGTCTTGAGGAGAACGGGCAAGAGGCGGTGTCCCTGTACGAGGACACCCTGGCCGAGTGCGTCAGGGTTCTGGGCGACGACCACCCGCTCACGATCGACGTGCGCGGCAAGCTCTCCGCCGCCGACTACAGGGTGGGTGACTACGTGCGGGCACGCAGCGAGGCGGCGTGGACGCTGGCCGCCTGCCGCCGTGCCTTCGGGGAGGACCATCCACGGACGATCAAGGCCATGAGCGATCTGGCGTACGTGTACGCCGGATCGAGGCGCGGCCTGCCGTGGGCGATCGAGTCGTATGGGGAGGCGCTGGCGCACAGCACGGCGCTGCGTGGTGCGGCGCACCCGGAGACCCTGGTCCTGCGGGAGCGGCTCGCGGCCGTGTACACGCGGGACGAGAACTGGGAGCGGGCGACCGCTCTGTACGAGGAGGCGCTGGCCGCCCGTGAGGCCGCACTGGGCGAGGACCATCCGCAGACTCTGGGCACGGCCGAAACCCTCGCTGAGACGCACAGCTCGGCCGGGTCCTGGGGAGAGGCCATCGCGCTCCACGAACGGGTCCTCGACGCCCGCGTCAGGACGCTGGGGGACGGACACGCCGACACCTGGCGGTCATACGACCTGCTCGCCGGTGCCCTGCGCGAGGTCGGCAACACAGCGGACGCGCTCACGCTGTACGAACGGGTCCTTGAACTGAGGACCGCGGCATTGGGCCGACAGCACCTCGGCACCGTCGTGACGCTCGAAGCGCTGGCCCGCGTCCACCTGGACGCCGACGACCTGCGGCGGGCCGTGGACGCCTACCGAGAGGCACTGGAACTGCGGCGTGTCTCGCTGGGAGCGCTGCACCCCGAGACGCTCGCCGCGGTCCGGCGGGTCGCCTGGCTGTACGCGGAGGCCGGTGACACGCAGAGCGCCGTCGTGACGTACCGCAGGGTGGTGAACCACTGCGCCGCCGTGGGGAATGTCCCCGAGGCCCGGCTCCTGCTGGAGTGGGCCCAGAACTACATCGGCCCCGCACTCGGCCCGGACCACCCCGAAACCCTCAGGATCCGCGAAGAACTGGACCACCTGCGCTGACCCCGAAGGGCCGACGCAGGTGGTCCACGGAAGTCACCTGTCCGCGAGGACCGGCGGGAACGACCAGAACTACATCTCCGCCGGATCCGGCCCGAGCCGCCGGTCCTCGTTCAGCGCACTGATCGCCGCCATGTCCTCCGGGTCAAGATCGAAGCTGAACACGTCGATGTTCTCCTTGATGCGGGAGGGGGTCACCGACTTGGGGATGACCACGTTCCCGAGCTGGAGGTGCCAGCGGAGCACGATCTGCGCGGGCGTGCGCCCGTGCTTCTGGGCGATGGCGATGATCGCCGGGACCTCCAGGAGGCCCTTGCCCTGGCCGAGGGGCGACCAGGCCTCCGTGGCGATGCCCTGCTCGGCGTGATACTCACGGGAGGCGCGCTGCTGGAGGTGCGGGTGCAGCTCGATCTGGTTCACCGCCGGGATCACCGACGTGGCGTCGATCAGGCGGTCCAGGTGCTCCGGAAGGAAGTTGGAGACGCCGATGGACTTGGCGCGGCCGTCGGCGAGGATCTTCTCGAAGGCCTTGTACGTGTCGATGTAGGTGTCCGCCGACGGCATCGGCCAGTGGATCAGGTACAGATCGACGTAGTCCAGGCCCAGCTTCTCCAGGGAGGTGTCGAACGCGCGCAGCGTCGAGTCGTACCCCTGCTGCGTGTTCCAGAGCTTCGTCGTGACGAAGAGCTTGTCGCGGTCGATTCCGGAGGCGGCGATGCCCTTGCCGGTGCCCGCCTCGTTCTCGTACACGGCCGCCGTGTCGATGCTGCGGTACCCGGACTCCAGTGCCGTCGCCACGGCCCGCTCCGCCTCGTCGTCCGGCACCTGCCAGACACCGAAGCCCAGCTGCGGCATCTCAATGCCGTTGTTCAGGATGATCGGGGGGACCTTGCTCACGAGCTCTCGATCCTTATACGTCGTCGGGTGGTACGTCCATGGTCAACGATCAGGGCCCGTGTCGCATTCCTGGCGTGGCGTTCCCGCTGTCCGGCGCCCTGAGAATGGCTAGATATAGCTCCGACCTTATCGGTCCGAACCATTGACCGCGTCCCGCCATGACGCAACTCTGTTGCACGTCGCTGAACGCAGGCCATCCATGTGAACACCCTATGCGCATGCGTGGCGAAGTGTCCCAGTGGCTCCTGAACCCCCACTTTTCAGGAAGGTAGGAACACGCACATGCACACTCATGAGATGGAGACGTCGGAGGTCACTCCGGTCTCCCCGGAGGCCGGGCCCACCGGCTGGCAGACCCCCGAGTACACGGTCGTGGAGACCTCGCTCGAGGTCACCGCGTACCGCCTCGCCGACCGGTAGACCCGCCCGATGCTGCTCCAGGTGCTCGGCACCGCGGCGGGCGGCGGACTCCCCCAGTGGAACTGCGCGTGCCCCGGCTGTGCCGGGGCACGCGCCCACCCGGAACGCCGCCGTCTGCACGCCTCGCTCGCCCTGCGCGCGAGCCCAGGCCGCTGGTACGTCGTCAACGCCACCCCCGACATCGGCGAACAGATCGAGGCCTGCCCCGGTCTGCTCCCCGAAGCG
Organism: Streptomyces sp. NPDC127108; assembly: GCF_042677545.1. Classification (NCBI taxonomy): domain Bacteria; kingdom Bacillati; phylum Actinomycetota; class Actinomycetes; order Kitasatosporales; family Streptomycetaceae; genus Streptomyces; species Streptomyces sp. NPDC127108. The sequence goes on from NZ_JBHXTE010000062.1 coordinate 17,482, forward strand.
GGGCCGACCGCCGACACCCGGCTCTCCCCGCTCGCGGGCGTCGTCCTCACCGACGCCGAACTCGACCACACCCTCGGCATCGCCCGGCTGCGGGAGGCCCGCGACGGCGTCGACGTGCTCGCCACCACGCCCGTGCTGGGCGCCGTCCGCGACCGCCTCGGGCTCGGCGCCGTGCTCGGCCCGTACACGCGCACGCGCTGGCACGAACTCACGGCCGCGGGGCGGCAACTGAACGACCATTCAGCAGTGCGGGTCGCCGCGGTGCGGATTTCGGCCAAGCGGCCGCGCTACGCCGCCGACCTCGGCCCGGACGACGGCGCCTGGTCCGTCGCCCTGCGCCTCACCGACACCGGGACGGGCCGCACCGTCCTGTACGCCCCGGCGCTCGCCGCCTGGACCGACGCCTTCGAGGAGGCCGCCCGCGAGGCGGACGTCGTCCTCGTCGACGGCACCTTCTGGGACGAGGAGGAACCCCGACGGGCCGGATTCAGCGACCGCACGGCCACCGGCATGGGCCATCTGCCCATCGCCGGACCCGGCGGCACCGCCCACCGGCTCGCCGGGCTGCCCGGACGGTGCCTCTACACGCACCTGAACAACACCAACCCGCTCGGCGACCCGAGCGCCGAGCAGCACAAGCAACTCGCCGACTGGGGGCTCGAAGTCGCGCAGGACCGGATGGTGATCGAGCTGTGACCACGACCGACAGGACCGACGCGGAGTCCAGGACAGAAGTTGACCGGGATTCCTGGACCCCCGACGAACTCACCGAGCGGCTGCGCGCCGTCTCCGCCGCCCGCTACCACGACCGCCACCCCTTCAACGTCCGCATGCACGAAGGCACCCTGACCCGGGCCGAGCTGCGCCGCTGGATCGCCAACCGCTTCCACTACCAGCGGCACATCCCCGTCAAGGACGCCCTGATCCTCGCCAAGTTCGACGACCCCGCGCTGCGCCGGGGCTGGTCGCGGCGGATCAGGGACCACGACGGGGAGCGCCCCGGCGAGGGCGGCATCGAGCGGTGGCTCAGGCTCGGCGAGGCCGCGGGCATCGCGCGCGAGGAGCTGTGGGACACCTCCCGGGTGCTGCCCGGGGTGCGGCTCGCCGTCGACGGGTACGTCAACTTCTGCCGGCTGCGGCCCGCGCTCGACGCCGTCGCCGCCTCGCTCACCGAGCTGTCCGCGCCCGACCTCATGCGCACCCGCATCACCGCGTTCGAGCGGCACTATCCGTGGATCGACACCGAGGGCCTCACCTACTTCCGGGGCCGGGTCGGACAGGGCGGCCGGGACGGGCAGGAGGCCCTCGGCCTGGTCCGCGCCTGGGCCCGCACCCGCGAGGAGCAGGAGCGGGCCGTGGCGGCGCTCGCCTTCAAGTGCGATGTGCTGTGGTCGCTGCTCGACGCGGTCGACGGGGCGTCCGGGGGTGCTTCCGGAGGGGTTTCCGGCGGGGCGTCCGGTGCGGTTTCCGGCCGGGTGGCCGACGGGGGCGCGGGGGAGGGGGACGGTGATGCGTGAGGCCTTCGTGGGCGATCGGGCGCCGGTCGCCGGGGAGCCGGGCGGCGCCGAAGGCCCGGACACCCCCGAGGGCGAGCCCGTGCGCCCCGACTGGCGGCCCGTCCTCGCCCGCTCCGTCGTCCTGCGCCACGACCGGGTGCGCGGCGTCGACCTGCTGCTCCTGCCCGAGCGCGTCGTGGTCCTGCGGGGCGCGGCCGCGAGCATCGTGGCGCTGTGCGACGGGGAGCGCGACGTGGCCGGGATCGTCGCGGAGCTGGAGCGGCGCCACCCGGGCGCGCCGGTCGGCGCCGAAGTCCCGGTGTTCCTGGGCCGGTTGCGGGCGCAGAGGTGGCTGCGATGAACCCTGCCCCCGAACCGCCCTGGGCCCTCCTCGCCGAGCTGACCCACGGCTGCCCGCTCCGCTGCGCCTATTGCTCCAACCCGGTCAAACTGAACAGTCGGTCAGCCGAGCTGTCCGGCGACGAGTGGGCTGACGTGCTGCGGCAGGCCGCTGACCTGGGCGTCGTCCAGACGCACCTGTCGGGCGGCGAACCGCTGCTGCGCCGCGATCTGCGTGACATCGTCGCGGCGGCGGACGCGGCGGGCATCCACACCCAGCTCGTCACCAGCGGCGTCGGTCTGCACCAGGCGCGCCTCGCCGGGCTCGTCGACGCGGGCCTGCGCAGCGTCCAGCTGTCCGTGCAGCACGCCGACCCCGCACGCGCCGACCTCATCGCCGGGGCCCGGGCCACCGGCGCGAAGGAGCGCGCCGCCCGGCTCGTCCGCGAGGCCGGCCTGCCGCTCGGCCTGAACGCCGTCCTGCACCGCGCCAACCTCGACGCCCTCGACGCCCTCGTGGAGCTGGGCCTCGACTGGGGCGCCGACCGGATCGAGCTGGCCAACACCCAGTTCTACGGCTGGGCGCTGCGGAACCGCGACGCGCTGCTTCCCGACCCGGAGCAGGTGGCCCGCGCCCGGGTGACCCTGGAGCGCTGGCGGGTCAGGCTCGGCGGCCGGATGGAGCTGGTGTGGGTCGCGCCCGACTACGTGGACGCCACCGCCAAGCCGTGCATGGGCGGCTGGGGCGCGGTGTCCCTGACCGTCGCGCCCGACGGCACGGTGCTGCCCTGCCCGGCCGCGGCGGAGCTGCTCGGCGCGGACGCCCCTAACGTACGGGACCGGCCGCTGGACTGGATCTGGCGGGAGTCGCCCGCGTTCACCCGCTACCGCGGCGAGGACTGGATGCGCGAGCCCTGCCGCTCCTGCGAGCTGCGCACCGTCGACTTCGGCGGCTGCCGCTGCCAGGCCCACGCCCTGACCGGCGACGCCGCCCGCACGGACCCCGCCTGCCACCGCTCGCCCGACCACGGCGTGGTGCGCGCCCTGGTCGAGGCGGCGCGCGGGCCCGCACCGGACCACCCCGGCTACGCCTACCGCGAGGGAGGAACCTGATGCGCCGCCCCAGCTCACCCACCTCACCGATACCGACCCCGCCGGAGCCCGCCGTGTCCGCGCCGTTCACGTCCGCGTCGTCCGGGCCCGGCGCGCCGCCCGCGCGGCGGCGCCTCAGGGGAGCCCGCGCCGTCCTGGCCGCGGTCCTCGCCGGGTGCGCGGCCCTCACCGCGCAGACGGCGCCCGCGTCGGCCGAGGGCGCGCCCGCCGCCGACCGGGCGGCCACCGCGCGGCCCCAGGGCACCGACTGGTCCGTCGCCATGGTCGATTCGACGACGACCCGGTTCACGCCCGCCACCATCGGCGGCTGGTCCTACCCCGTCGGCCTCTACCTCTTCGGCCAGTACCGGACCTACCAACGCACCCACGACGAGCGCTACTTGACGTACATCAAGAGCTACGTCGACCGCTTCGTCGACCGTGAGGGGAACATCGGGCAGAAGTTCAACAGCCTCGACAGCATCCAGGCGGGGCGGCTCCTGGTGATCCTGCACCACGAGACCGGCGACGACCGCTACCGCGTCGCCGCCCGGAAGATCCGCGACCGTCTGAAGACCTACCCGCGCACCGAGGACGGCGGCTTCTGGCACGCCGACACCGCGAGCCGCGCGCACCAACTCTGGTCCGACGGCGTCTACATGGTCACGCCGTTCCTCGTGGAGTACGGCAAGGAGTTCGACGACGAGGCGTACACCGACCGTGAGGCCGTCGAGCAGCTCAACGTGTACGCGCGCCGTCTCCAGGCCGACAACGGCCTGTTCCAGCACGCCTACGACGAGTCGCGGACCGCGGCCTGGGCCGACAAGGACACCGGGCGCGCCCCGGAGCAGTGGTGCCGGGCGATCGGCTGGTACTCCATGGCGGCCGTCGACGTCCTGGACGCCACCCCGAGCGGCGACCCCGGACGCCCGGAGCTGCTCGGGCACGTGCGCAAGCTGGCGGCGGGGATCGCGCGGGCCCAGGACCCCGCCACCGGACGCTGGTTCCAGGTCGTCAACAAGGGGGCACAGGAGGGCAATTGGACGGAGACGTCCTGCTCCAGCATGTTCACCTTCGCGCTGTCGCGCGCCGCCGAGCAGGGCTATGTCTCGCCGTCTTACCAGAGCGTCGCGCGGCGCGGTCACGCGGGCGTCCTGAAGAAGATCTCCCTCGGCTCCGACGGCCTGACCGACCTCACGGACATCTCCATCGGCACCAACGTCGGCGACTACGCCTTCTACATCGCCCGCCCGCGGCAGACCAACGACTTCCACGGCCTCGGGGCATTTCTGATCATGAACGAGCAACTCAGGAAGAAGAGGTGAGCCCCTCATGACCCCCTCCCGCAGAGCCCTCCTCGCCGCGGCGCTCGGCACCGGCGCGGGCGCGGCCGCCACGGCGGCGGGTCTCCCGGCCGCCGCCGCGCCCGCCGCGGACTGGCAGTTGCGCTGGTCCCCGTCCGCCCGCGACGTCGGGCTGCGCGCCTTCGAGACGCTGGAGGACGACCGCGCGAACTCGCACCCGGCGGCCAAGCCGCACATCAAGGCCGAGGGCGACAACTTCCGCTTCCAGATGCACACCGTCGACCGCGACACCAGCGACGACCGTCAGCGCCACGAGGTCACCGGCTGCCGCACCGGCGACTCGTTCCTGAAGTGGCAGCAGGGCCAGACCTGGCGGGTCACCTACCGCATGTTCCTGCCCAGCACCCTGAAGGCGACGACGAGCTTCACGCACATCATGCAGATGAAGCAGCCCGGCGCGGGCAGCGCGCCGATCGTCGTGCAGTCGCTGCGCCGGGTCGACGGCAGGCAGACCATCGAGCTGAAGATCTTCGAGCAGGACATCCTCGTCGGCCGCACCGACCTGGAGCCGCTGCACGACACCTGGACCGACGTCGACTTCCAGATCAAGATCGGCAACGGTTCGTCGGGGTCCGTGCGCTGGATCCTCAAGAGCGGCGGCACGACCGTCATCGACAAGTCGAGGTCCGGCATCGACACCTTCCTCGCCGACCGGGTGCGGCCCAAGTGGGGCATCTACCGCTCCCTCGGCGACAGTTCGGGCTCACTGCAGAACACGTACATGCTCCTGACGGGCATGCGCGGCTACCAACTCGTGTGAAAACGCCGACTCTTGCGAAGCACCTGACTCGTGCGAAGCACCTGAAAGGAATCCCCGTGCGCCGACTCATGGGCCTGGGCGGACTCGCCCTCGCCGCCGTCCTCGGACTGTCCCCACTGCCCGCGACCGCCGCCGCTCCCCAGACGAAGGCCGCTCCTCCGACGAAGGCCGCTCCCCGGGCCGCGGGCACGATCCACGCCGCCCCCTACGAGTACCTCGGCTGGGGCAATCCGCAAAAGCCCACCGACGTGATGGCCGCGACCGGCGTGAAGTGGTTCACGCTGGCGTTCATCCTGTCCGACGGCGGCTGCAACCCGGCCTGGGACGGCAGCAGGCCGCTCAAGGGCGGCTCCGACGAGTCCGCCATCAAGTCCATCCGGGCGGCGGGCGGCGACATCGTCGTGTCCGTCGGCGGCTGGAGCGGCGCCAAGCTCGGCGAGAAGTGCTCCAGCGCCACCGCCCTCGCCGGGGCGTACCAGAAGGTCATCGACGCCTACAAGCTGAAGGCGTTCGACGTCGACATCGAGAACACCGAGTTCAACAACCCCACCGTGCGCCAGCGCGTCGTCGACGCGCTGAAGATCGTGGAGCAGAAGAACCCGGGCATCGTCACCTACGTCACCCTCGGCACCACCCCGAACGGCCCCGACGCCACCGGCAAGGACCTCATCCAGCGCGGCGCGCGGGCCGGGCTCGCCGCCGACGCCTGGGTGATCATGCCGTTCGACTTCGACGGCCACAGCGGCACCATGGGCGACGCCTCGGTGAGCGCCCTCGAAGGCCTGAAGTCCACGGTCAAGAGCGCCTACGGCTACAGCGACGCCGACGCCTACAAGCGCATCGGCGTCTCGTCGATGAACGGCAAGACGGATGTCGCGGGCGAGACCGTCACCACCGCCGACTTCAAGAAGATCCTCGGTTACGCGCAGCAGCACCACATCGCGCGCTTCGCGTTCTGGGCCGTCAACCGCGACCGGTCCTGCGCGGGCGGCGGCAGCCCGGGCGACTCGTGCAGCGGCATCAGCCAGCAGCCCTATGAATTCACCAAGATCGTGGCCCAGTACGCGGGCTGACACCCCCCCACGTCCGCAATCCCCCCATGGAGGTTCTCGTGCACGACAGCAGGAGCAGGAGCCGTCTGGCCCGGAAGGTGGCGCTCGCCGCGACGGCCGCGCTGACGACGGGACTTGTGGCCTACGCCCCGTCGGGGTCGGCCGCCCCGGCCGCGCCCGCCGGTGAGCCCACCGACATCAAGACCGTCTCCAGCGGCTGGACCATACCCTGGGGCACGTCCTGGCTGCCCGACGGCAAATCCGCGCTCGTCACCGAGCGCGACGACTTCCGGGTCTGGTCGATATCGGCCGACGGCGCGACGAAGAAGCAGGTCGGCACGGTGCCCGAGTCCCAGACGACGGGCGGCGAGGGCGGCCTCATGGGGGTCGCCGTGGACCCGCAGTGGGCGACGAACCACTACGTGTACTTCATGCACACCTCGTCCGAGGGCAACCGCGTCGCGCGCATGACGTACGACGGCTCCACCCTCAGCGGCTACACCGTGCTGCTCAAGGGCATCAAGAAGGCCAGGTACCACAACGGCGGCCGCCTCGCCTTCGGCCCGGACGGCTATCTGTACGCCACCACCGGCGATGCCCAGGACAGGCCCCTCGCCCAGGACAAGAACTCGCTCAACGGCAAGATCCTGCGGATGACCCGGGACGGCAAGCCCGCCCCCGGCAACCCCTTCGGCAACCACGTGTACAGCCTCGGCCACCGCAACCCGCAGGGCATCGCCTTCGACCCGCAGGGCCGCCTGTGGGAGGCCGAGCTCGGCGACGCCACCAGGGACGAGCTGAACCTCATCAAGCCGGGCAAGAACTACGGCTGGCCCACCTGCGAGGGCAACTGCAACGTCTCCGGCATGACCAACCCGAAGAAGACCTGGGGCGTCGCGGAGGCCTCCCCGAGCGGGGTGGCGATCGTCGACGGGGCCGTCTACATGGCGGCCCTCAAGGGCCAGCGCATGTGGCGCATCCCCATCAACGCCGACAACGAGAACGTCGGCACGGCCAAGGCCTTCTACGTCGGCCAGTACGGCCGCCTGCGCGCGGTGACCGCCGTGCCGGGCGCACAGGCGCTGTGGCTGTCCACGACCAACGCGGACGGCAACGGCGGGCAGCCGGACGGCGCGGACAAGATCTTCCGCGTGACCATCGGCTAGCCGGAGAGCCTCCGGCCGGCCGCGTGACCACCGGCCGGGCGGGCGGCGGCCGCGCGCCGTGGGGGCGGGCGGTCGCCGGTCGGCCCGGCCGGGGCGGGAACGGTCCGGGGCCGCACCGGCTCCGGACCGCCGACGCACAGCGAGGGGACGGGACATGAGCAGATCACCGAGCAGATCACGCACACGCGCCGGAGCCCTGGCCGCGGGTCTCGCCGCGCTCGCGGTGCTCGCGGTCTTCGACGGACGGCCCGCCGGAGCCACGCAGTTCCGCGAGGAAGCGACCACCACGACCCGATCGGCGGTGTCCCGACAGCCGCTGCCCGCAGCCGAGTTCGACGTACGCGACTACGGCGCCAAGGGCGACGGGGCGAGCAACGACACCCCCGCCATCCAGAAGGCCGTCGACGCGGCCAGCGCCGCGGGCGGCGGCACCGTGCGCCTGCCCGGGGACGGCAGGGCGACGTACGAGTCCAAGAACACCCTGCACATGAAGAGCCAGGTGACGCTCCGGATCGACAAGGGCGCCACGCTCTCCGGCAACGGCGCCGACGACTACGACCCGCCCGAGCCCAACGAGTGGGACGACTACCAGGACTACGGCCACAGCCACTTCCGCAACGCGATGATCCACGGCGACCGGCTGCGCGATGTCGCCTTCGTCGGCGAGGGCGTCATCGACGGCGACGGCGCCCTGATCACCGGCGACCCGAAGTCCGGCGAGGCCGACAAGATCATCTCGCTGACGCGGTGCCAGGGCCTGCGCATCGGCGACGGGCTCACGCTGCGTGAGGGCGGCCACTTCGCGGCGCTGATCAACGGCTGCGACGACGTGGTCTCCGACCGCCTCACCATCGACACCGCGATGGACCGCGACGGCTGGAACGTCATCAACACCACCGACGTGACCATCACCAACGCCCACCTCGACGCCAACGACGACGCGCTCGCGTTCAAGAGCGACTACGCGCTCGGCGCGAAGCTGTCCAACGGCCGGGTGCGCGTGAGCGACTCGTACCTCTCCGCCGGGTGCTGCAACGCGCTCATGTTCGGCTCGGAGACCTGCGGCGACTTCACCGACTACCGCTTCGAGCGGATCAGGATCGAGGGCTCGGAGAAGTCCGGGCTCGGCATGGTGTCCATGGACGGCTCGAAGATCTCCGACGTCCACTACAAGGACATCACCATGACCGGTGTGCGCTCACCGATCATGCAGAAGATCGGCAACCGCAAACGCTGCGGCAACAACCCGGGCGTCGGCTCGATCAGCAATGTCACGTACACCAACATCAAGGCGACCGGGGCGAGCCCGTCCTTCTCACCGACCCTGTGGGGCGAGTCCGGGCAGAGCCGCATCAAGGACGTCACCTTCACCGACGTCGACCTCACGGTGCCCGGCGGCAACGGCGCCATGTCCACCGACGTGCCCGACAACAAGTCCACCGACTACAACCCGAAGAGCATCGGCACCCGCCCCGCCTACGGCTGGTACATCCGCCGCGCCGACCGGATCACGTTCGTCGACAGCGAGGTCCGCTTCGGGTCGGACGACGGCCGCCCCGCCGTCATCGCCAACGAGAGCACAGCCATCCGCTTCACCACCCTCACCGCCCAACGCGGCACGTCGAGCCCCGCCGACCTCGTCTTCCAGAAGACCCGGGGCTACTGCGTCCGCGACAGCGCCGACACCGGCGGCCGCGCCCTGCGGATCAGCCAGAGCGGGTCGAGCCAGGACTGCGGCTGACCCGCCCCAGGACCGGCGCCCCAGGACCAGCGCCCCGCGAGCGGCGCCGGTCAGGAGTGGTAGAGCGCCTCGACCTCGTCCGCGTACGCTTGCTCGATGGCCTTGCGCTTGAGCTTCAGCGAGGGCGTGAGCAGGCCGTGCTCCTCGCTGAACTGGTGGGCCAGGATGCGGAAGGTGCGGATCGACTCGGCCTGCGAGACCAGGGTGTTGGCGGCCACCACGGCGCGCCGCACCTCGGTCTCCAGGTCGGGGTCGCGGACCAGGTCGCCGGGGGGCATCGGAGGTTTGTTGCGCATGGACAGCCAGTGCTCGACGGCTTCCGCGTCGAGGGTGACGAGGGCGGCGATGTAGGGGCGGTCGTTGCCGACGACGATGCACTGGGCGACCAGGGGGTGGTCGCGGACGCGTTCCTCCAACTGCGCGGGCGAGACGCTCTTGCCGCCGGAGGTCACCAGGATCTCCTTCTTGCGGCCGGTGATGGTGAGGTAGCCGTCGTCGTCGAGGGCGCCCAGGTCACCGGTGGCGAGCCAGCCGTCGTGCAGGGTCGCGTCGGTGGCCTTGGGGTCGTTGAGGTAGCCCTGGAAGACATGGCCGCCGCGCAGCCACACCTCGCCGTCCTCGGCGATGTGCACGGTGGTGCCGGGGATGGCCTGGCCGACCGTGCCGTAGCGGGTGCGCTCGGGCGGGTTGGCGGTCGCGGCGGCCGTGGACTCGGTGAGGCCGTACCCCTCGAAGACCTGCACGCCCGCGCCCGCGAAGAACAGGCCGAGGCGCCGGTCCATCGCGGAGCCGCCGGACATGGCGTGCCGCACCCTGCCGCCCATGGCGTCACGGACCTTGGCGTAGACGAGCTTGTCGAAGACCTGGTGCTGCATGCGCAGCGCCGTCGAAGGACCGGGTCCGGTGCCGAAGGCCTTGGCCTCCATCGCGTCGGCGTACCGCACCGCCGCCTCCACCGCCTTGTCGAACGGGCCCGCCTTCCCCTCCCGGTCGGCCTTGCGGCGGGCCGCGTTGAAGACCTTCTCGAAGATGTACGGCACGGCGAGGATGAACGTCGGCCGGAACGCGGCGAAGTCGGGGATGAGGGCGGCCGCGTTCAGGCTCGGCTGGTGGCCGAACTTGACGCGGGCGCGCACCGCGGCGACCTGCACCATGCGGCCGAAGACGTGCGCGAGCGGCAGGAAGAGCAGGGTCGAGGGCTCGTCGCCGCGCTTGCCGCGGAACACCGGCTCCCAGCGCTCGATGAGCGTGTCCACCTCGAACATGAAGTTCGCGTGGGTCAGGACGCAGCCCTTGGGGCGGCCCGTGGTGCCGGAGGTGTAGATCACGGTGGCGACGGAGTCCGGGGTGACCGCGCGCCGGTGCCGGTGCACCACCTCGTCGTCCAGGTCCCGCCCGGCCTCGACGAGTTCGCGTACCGCGTCGCCGTCGAGCTGCCACAGACGGCGCAGCTGGGGCAGCCGGTCGACGACCGAGCCGATGGTCATGGCGTGGTCCTCGTGCTCGACCATCGCCGCCGACACCTGCGCGTCGTGCAGCATCCAGAAGACCTGCTCGGCCGACGACGTCGGATACACGGGGACGACCTGCGCGCCCACCGTCCACAGGGCGAAGTCGAACAGCGTCCACTCGTAGCGGGTGCGGCACATGACGGCGACCCGGTCGCCGAACCGCACCCCCTGCGCGAGCAGCCCCTTGGCGAGCGCGAGGACCTCGTCGCGGAACTCCGCCGACGTCACGTCCTGCCACACCCCGTCGAGCTTGCGGCCGAGGACGACGCGGACCGGATCCTCAAGGGCATGGTCGAACACGGCGTCGGCAAGGCCGCCCACCCGTGGCGCCGACGCCATGGGAGGGTTCGTGAACTCGCGCAATGGTGCTCCTTGTGGCGCTCCGCACAGCGCCGGTGACGGTACCCCACCCCGATCCCTTCCGGGAGGGGGGTGGGAAGCGCCCATAGGTGCACGATCGGCACAGGTCAGCAGGCGAAATGCGGCCACAAGGGTAAGGGCAGGACAGATTACTGACGGCTGAGTAAGTTTCGGTGGCGTAATCTCCACCGAATCTGTACCGGCCGATTACCCCTGGAGCTGCTTCGCGGGGGTCGGCTCCGCGGCCGTGGACGGGGTCTGACCTGCGCCGGACGCGGGTTTGGTCCGGACCATCAGGAGCACCGCGAGGCCCGCCGCGACCCCCACCGCACCGGCCGTCAGGGACGCCCCGTTGAGCCCGGCGGCGAAGGCCTCCCGCACGTCGTGCGCGGACACCTGACCGGCGAGGGCGGACGCCCCGCCCCCGGCGGCCGTGTGCGCCGCGTCCTGGCCGATCGCGTCCTGCATCCGGGAGGTGAGGACCGTGCCGAACACCGCGACGCCGAGCGCGTACCCGAGCTGCCGGAACGTGTTCACCGCACCGCCCGCCATACCCGCGTCCCGCGGCGGCACCGCCGCGAGCGCCGCCCCCGCGAGCCCCGGCGAGACCAGGCCCGTCCCGATGCCCGCCAGCGTCAGACCCGGCACGAGCGCGCCCCACGAGGAGCCGGCGTCGAGCACCGCCATCGCCAGGCCGCCCGCGCCGATCAGGACGAGGCCGAAGCCGATGACGTACCGCGCGGGCGCGCCGTGCAGCAGCCGGCCGCCGATCGCCGCCACCACGAACGCCGTCGCCGCGAGCGGAAGCAGGACCAGGCTGCCGCGCACCGGGCTCATGCCGAGCACCGTCTGCAGCCAGATCGAGAGGTAGGGGATGACGCCGAACGCGGCCGCGTTGTAGCCGATCGCGCCGATCAGGACGCCGGTGAACGCGGGCTTGCGCAGCAGCCGCAGATCGATCAGCGGGTGCGTGACGCGGCGCTCGACGACCACGAACGCGACCAGCGCGAGCGCCGCGACCGCGAAGGTCACGCCGGTGCGCGCCGACGTCCAGCCCTCGGCCGACGCCCGCACCGCCCCGTACGTCAGCGCCCCCGCGAACAGCGCGAACGTCACCGTGCCCGCCCAGTCCACGCGCCGCGCCGCGGCTCCCCCTGACTGTGCCGCCTGCGCCGCCCGCGCCGACTCCGGCACCCAGCGCAGCGTCAGCCACACCGCGGCCACGCTCACCGGCAGGTTCACGAAGAAGATCCACCGCCAGCCGGGCCCCTCGGTGAGCAGCCCGCCGAAGATCGGCCCGAGCGCGGCGGCACCTCCGCTCACCGCGCCCCACACGCCGAGCGCCACCGAGCGCTGCTTGCCCTGGTAGGCGGCCCCGAGCAACGGCAGCGTCGTCGCGAACATCGCCGCCGCGCCCAGCCCCTGGACGGCCCGCGCCGCCACCAGGACCTCCGCGTTCGACGCCAGGCCGCAGCCCAGCGACGCCAGCGCGAACACGACGGTGCCCGCGACCTGTGTCCGACGCCGCCCCAGGACGTCGGCGGCGGCGCCGACGCCGAGCAGCAGCGCGGCGAGCGCGAGCGCGTAGCCGTCGATCACCCACTGCAGATCGCTCAGCGACGCGTCGAGCGCCCGCGCCATGTCGGGCAGCGCCACCACCACGATCGTCACGTCCAACAACAGCATGAATGTGCCCAGGCACACCGCGGTCAGCGGCCCCCATGCGCGCATGCTTCCTCACTCCTCGTGCCACGTCCAAAGGATTCGTACGACGACGTACGATCCATCGGAGCCGCACGATTGTGACGGCTCCTAGTGGAAGTCCGACGGAATCCGACATCAGAGAGGCGAACGCCGGTGGAATCCCACAAGTCCCGCACTCCCCGCACTCCCCGCACCCTCGATGAGCTGGACACGCAGGTCCTGCACGCCCTGGAGACCGACGGCCGCGCGCCCTTCAGCAAGATCGCGGCGGTCCTCGGCGTCTCGGACCAGACCGTCGCGCGCCGCTACCGCAGGCTCACCGCCGAGGGCGGCCTGAGCGTGGTCGGCGTGCGCAACGCGGAGCGGCTCGGCACGGACTTCTGGATGCTGCGGCTGCGCTGCACGCCCGAGGGCGCGCAGACCATCGCGAACGCGCTCGCGCGCCGCCCCGACACCTCCTGGGTCGCCCTGATGTCCGGCGGCACCGAAGTGACCTGCCTGACCCGGCCCCGCAACCCCGGCGACCACGACGACCTGCTCCTCGGCAAGCTGCCGCGCACCCCGCACATCGTGGAGATCCGCGCGTTCCAGCTGCTGCACGGCTTCTTCGGCGGGGCGCGCGGCTGGCTCAGCAAACTCGCGCCCCTGAACGCGGCGCAGCTCGCGGCGCTGACCCCGCGCCTCCCGGCCGCCCCGGGGACCCCGGCCCGCATCGCGCCCGAGGACGAGGCGCTGGTGGCCGCGCTCGAAGCGGACGGCCGCGCCACCTACCCCGAACTCCAGCGCGCCACCGGCCTCTCGGAGTCGTCGGTGAAGCGCCGCCTGACCGCGCTCCTGGAGTCCCGGGCCGTCTTCGTCGACATCGAGTACACGCCCGAACTGCTCGGCTACCGCGTGGCCGCGGCCCTGTGGATCACCGCAGCCCCCGCCGCCCTGCACTCCGTGGGCGAGGCCCTCGCCTCCCACGACGAGATCGCCTTCGCCTCGGCGACCGCGGGCCCCTCGAACCTGGTCGCCACGGTCGTGGCCCGCGACACGGCGGGTCTGTACGCCTACATCAGCGGAAGGCTCGGCCGTCTCGAGGGCGTCCAGCACGTGGAGACGGCCCCGTTCCTGCGCCGGATCAAGCAGTTGAAGTACCGCCAGAGCCGCTGAGCGCTCCCGCCGCCCTCCGGACGCTCAGCCCCGGCCCCGTTGCAGACGGTCCCCGCCGGTCAGGATCGCCGCCGCCAGCGCGTCCGCCGCGCCGCGCGCCGCCGCGCCCCGCTCGCCGTGCCGCAGCACGAAGTCCACCGACCCCAGCTCCGGCAGGCCCGTCCGGTCCGGGAGCCGGGCCAGGCCCGGGGGGATCAGACCGCGTGAGTGCGCCATCACGCCGAGGCCCGCGCGGGCCGCGGCCACCAGGCCGTTGAGGCTGCCGCTGGTGCAGGCCACGCGCCAGGGGCGGCCGCTGCGCTCCAGGGCCTCCATGGCGAGTGCGCGGGTGATGCCCGGCGGCGGGTACACGATGAGGGGCACCGGCAGGCCCGGGTCGAGGCGCAGACGGGGCGCGCCGATCCACACCAGGTCGTCGTGCCAGACCAGTTCGCCGCGCGGGTCCTCGGGGCGGCGCTTGGCGAGGACCAGGTCGAGCTTCCCCGCGTCGAGGCGCTCGTGCAGCGTGCCGGACAGCTCGACCGTCAGCTCCAGGTCGACCTCGGGGTGCCCGCGCCGGAAGGACTCCAGGATGTCGGTGAGCCGGGTCAGGACGAAGTCCTCAGAGGCGCCGAAGCGCAGCCGCCCGCCGGGCCGCGCCCCGGTGAAGTACGCGGACGCCTGCTCGTGCACCTCCAGGATGCGGCGGGCGAAGCCGAGCATCGCCTCGCCGGGCTCCGTCAGCTCCACGCTGTGGGTGTCCCGCGTGAACAGCGGCCGCCCCGTCGCGTCCTCCAGGCGCCGCACGTGCTGGCTCACCGTGGACTGGCGCAGACCGAGGCGGCGCGCGGCCTGCGTGAAGCTCAACGTCTGGGCCACCGCGAGGAACGTACGCAGCTGAACGGGGTCGTACACGCTCCCAGGCTATCGCGGAACGTGATGACAGTCAGAGCGGTGTGCGGGATTCCCGATCGCGGCCGGAAGGAGGAGCATGGAGAGGGCACGTACCGCCCCGAGCCGACGGGGCGTACGACGAAGAGCACGGGGGCCGCACCGCCCCGTGCGGACCCGAGCGCATGGAGCACTGTGAAACGCCCGTCCTGGCCGTCCTGGATGCCGATCGACCCGTACATCGCGGCCCTGCTCGGCACCGTGGGACTCGCCGCGCTCCTGCCCGCCCGCGGCACCGCCGCCGACGTGGCCTCCGGCGCCTCGACCACCGCCGTCGCGCTGCTCTTCTTCCTGTACGGGGCCCGGCTCTCCACCCGCGAGGCGATGGACGGCCTGCGCCACTGGCGGCTCCACCTCACCGTGCTGCTCTGCACGTTCGCGGTCTTCCCGCTGCTCGGCCTCGCCGCCAAGGGACTCGTGCCGTACGTCCTGACGCCCGCGCTCTACAGCGGACTGCTGTTCCTCACGCTCGTGCCCTCCACGATCCAGTCGTCCATCGCCTTCACGTCGATGGCGCGCGGCAACGTCCCCGCGGCGATCTGCGCGGGCTCGTTCTCCTCGCTCGCGGGCATCGTGCTCACCCCGCTGCTCGCGGCCTGGCTGCTCGGGCACAGCGCGGGCGGGTTCTCCGCGGACTCGCTCCTGAAGATCGTGCTGCAACTGCTCGTGCCGTTCCTCGCGGGTCAGTTCCTGCGCCGGTGGGTCGGAGGCTTCCTCGCCCGCAACAAGAAGGTGCTCGGCCTCGTCGACCGGGGCTCGATCCTGCTCGTCGTCTACACCGCCTTCAGCCAGGGCATGGTGGAGGGCGTCTGGAGCCAGGTCACCCCGGCCCGGCTCGGCGCGCTGCTCGGCGTCGAGGCGGTGCTGCTCGCCCTGATGCTCTCGCTGACCTGGTACGGCGCGAAGAAGCTCGGGTTCGGGCGGGCCGACCGGATCGCGATCCAGTTCGCCGGGTCGAAGAAGTCCCTGGCCGCCGGGCTGCCCATGGCGAGCGTCCTGTTCGGCGCCCAGGCCTCGCTCGCGGTCCTGCCGCTGATGCTGTTCCACCAGATGCAGCTCATGGTCTGCGCGGTGATCGCCAAGCGCCGCTCGCGGGACCCGGAGGCGGTCGAGGCGCGCGCGGTGGACACCGGAACCGGACCGGTCAGCTCTCGCGCTGGAAGCGCAGCGACACGAACCGCGGCCGGTACAGCTCCACGTTCCGGTTGACGTGGGCCTGCGCGTTCGCCGCCGCCGCTTCCAGCCAGTTGACGTCGTAGCTCACCACGAGCCGCCCGTCGCCGCTCACGGCCGGGTGGGCCTGCGGGTTGTAGGGCGCCGCGGCCGCCGTGTCCGGCGCGCCCGCGCCGCTCCCACTGCCCCCGGCGCCCCCGCTGTCCTTCGGCAGCGGCGGCGCGAACGCCTTGGCGGGCCCGTGCCAGGGTCCGGTGGGGGAGCACGACCAGTACGACGTGACGTCCGTGAGGCCCTGGGCGCCCGCGGCCATGGTGAGCAGGACGTACGTCCCCCGGGCGCGGACCACGGTGAAGGCGCTGCCCACGCCCTTGTGGTCGCCGTTGCCGAGGACCGGGCGAGGCTTGCCCGTGCGGGTGAAGTCCGCGCCGTCCCAGTACTCCCAGGCGGCGGGGTCGGCGAGCGCGCCGTGCCGGACCCGGGCGACGTAGGCGTGCGAGGAGGGGCGGGCGGCGGCCTGCGCGTCGGTGCCGCCGAAGACGTACGTCCACTCGCCGTCGTCGACGGTCGTCGTGCCGTACAGGACGCGCTTCTCGGGGTCGGCGACACCGCGCTGGTCCGAGATCTGCGTGATGTTCTCGACCCGCAGGTCCGGCAGGGACAGCGTGGCGACCTCCGTGGCGGCGGGCACCCCGTAGATCCACGGGCCCGAGGCCGACGCGCGGGTCCACAGGAGCACCCGCAGGACGTCCTCGTCGGCGCCCGGCGAGCGCGGCTCGACCTTCGCGGCGACCGGCCAGCGCCACTGCCCCGGCGCCGGATCGGCGAACATCGGGGTCGTGAGCGTGCGCTCCAGGGCTCCCGAACGGTCCGTCACCACACCGGAGTTGCGCACCATCGGGGCGCTCGTGTCGCGCCACGCGTGCGGCTGCCCCTGCGGGTTGGGCGGCGCGTGCACCTGCCCGAGGAAGGTGTCGGAGAACAGCCAGAGCACCCGCCCGTCCGGCAGCTTCACCGAGTGCGTGCCGTCGCCGCCCGTCCAGTCGTCGGTGCGGCCGCCGTCGTCGCCGTACGAGGCGAACGCGCGGGTGAGCCCCCGCTCGGGCGTGGACGCGGCGACGGTGGTGGCCGCGCACGCGGGACCGCTCTCCCGGTCGTCCTCGCCGCCGGGGAGAGCGGTCAGGAGCACGGCGGCGCAGGCCAGGGCGAGCAGCAGGACGATCCAGGTCCTGCGCGCGCCCCGACCCGGCGGTGGCCCGCCCGTGGTGGACGGCGCCGCATAAGGCTCTGTGGCTGCGGACACTCCCGGGACGCTAGTTCCCCGGACGCACCCGGTCCATGGGCAGCCAGGTCACGGTGTTCCACTTCACAGCGGCGGACGGGGCCCGGTCGGACCCGAGCCGCGTCACCTCGTCGTCGCTCAGCGCCCGCTCGAAGACGGCCACTTGGTCGATGGCGCCGGTGAAGTGGGCCCGGCTGTCCATGCGCTGGCCGATGTGCACGCCGAACGGCGAGTTGCGGCTGACGCTGCCCGGGACGTCGGGCCGGGAGAGACGGTTGCCGTCGAGGAACAGGGAGAGTTCCCCGCCGCCGCGGCGCAGCGCGATGTGGTGCCACTGGCCGTCGTTGTACGCGCCCTCGGTGCTCAGCGACACCGAGCGGGGCGGGCTGCCGCCGTCGCGGGTGGTGATGAGGCCCGTGACGCGGTTGTTCGCGGGCTCCCCGCGCAGCCACACCTGCGGCTGGCCGGTGCCGACACCGCCCATCCAGAGCAGCGGCTGCTCACCGTTCGTCGCCGAGTAGCGGAACCACAGCGAGGCCGTGAAGTCCCGGCTGTGCAGCGGAAGCCGGGAGCTGTACGGCAGCCGCACGGCGTCGTCGACCCCGTCGAAGGCGAGCGCCTGGCCGCCGAACACGCCCTCCGTGGGCCGGGCGCCGCCGAGCACCGTCGCGTCCGGCGCGCCCGGCGCCCAGTCGCTGGTGCGCGGGTCGGGGCCGCGGCGCGGCTTCAGCCACTCCTCGGTGAAGCGCGCGAAGCGGATCTCGTCGCGGGCGTCGACCGCGCCGCCCTCGTACATCAGGCCCACCCGCTCGTCGTCGACGGCCACCATGTCCGAGTAGCCGGACCAGTCGGTGGTGACGACGGTGGAGCGGTCGAAGCTGTCCCAGGTGCGGCCGCCGTCGTAGGAGGAGCGGACCGTCATGGTGCGGCGCCGGTCCGGGTCGCCGGGGGCGGCGAGCAGGAGCCGGCCGCCGAACCGGAGCGTGGAGCCCTGCACCTGCGGGGTGTACAGGTCGGGGCTGGCCTCGAAGGAGCCGGTGAAGCTCTCGCCGCCGTCCCGGCTCACGACGTGGTCGCGGTGGCCGAGGTCGGTGCCGTCCTGCTCGCGCCCGGACACGTAGATCGTGCCGTCCGCGCGCTCCGTGAGGGTCATCTCCGACGGCTTCTGCCGGAAGGTGCCGTCGCTCGCGGAGATCGGGTACGAGTCCGTCGCACCGATCCTCCAGGTGTCGCCGCCGTCGTCGCTGACGACCAGTGAGGCGTGGTTCTCGGTGACGCGGCTGCCGTTCCACGACTCGGCGTTGACGGTCAGGACCAGACGGCCCTTGTGCCGACCGCGGCTGAGCTGGATGCCGTGCACGGGGCCGGTGGCGTACCAGGAGTTCCAGGAATCGGGCAGGATCTCGTCGCTCAGGTCCCGCGGCCTGGACCAGGTCTCGCCGTCGTCGTCGCTGAACTGCATATGAGGCGTGCGCTCGCACGGCACCTCGCAGTTCTTGCCGTCCGTGCGGCCCGGGTTGTACGTCTCGGCGAGCACCACGCGGCCCGTCTCGCGGTCGACGACGGGCGCGGGGTTGCCGTGCGTGTCGCCGCCGCCCTCGTTGATGACCCGCATCGGGCCCCAGGTCCTGCCGCCGTCGTGGCTGCGCTTGAGGACCAGGTCGATGTCACCGGCGTCGCTGCAGTCGTTGACGCGTCCCTCGGCGAAGGCGAGCAGCGTTCCCTTCGTCGTCTTCACGATCGCTGGTATCCGGAAGCACGCGTAGCCGGGATCCTGGGAAGCCTTGAACAGGATCTGCTGCTCGAACGGAGCCCGCACCTCGCCCGCGGCCCGGGCCGCGCCGCCGAGCGCGGGCGGCAGCGCCAGGGCGGCGAGCGCGGTGGCGGTCAGCGCGGCGACGGTACGCCGCCTGGGGGACAACAGGAGCTGGGGCAACCGGGGGGACCCGGGGGAGCGGGGGGACCAGGAGGGTCTGAGGCGTACACGGAGTCTCGACGGCATGGTGCGGGCCCTTCATGTCGACCGGACATTCGGACATCCCACGTCCAACGTGCGCGTCACTGAAGCTACTTGGGGGCCTTGGAGCAACACAAGAAGCGTGCGCGTAACGGAATCCCGGCGGGGCGCCGGGCGCGGATGGCGTCAGATTACGGGGTAAGTACGACTTTTCCGGTGTTGACGCGCGACTCGATTGCCGCGTGTGCCGCGGCCGCGTCCGCGAGGTCGAACTCGGCGTGCACGGCGGGCCGCAGCTCACCCGCGTGGAACAGCCGCCACAGGTCCCGGCGCCACTCCTCGTACAGCTCCGGCCGCTCGCGCGCGATCAGCCCCATCTGAAAGCCCGTCACCGACTTGGCCCCGACGAGGAGGTCGTAGGCCGACAGGGTGCCGCCGCCCGAGCTGTACGCCACCAGCCTGCCGTGCGGCGCGAGCGCGGCCACGGCCGGGCCGAGCAGTTCCCCGCCCACGCCGTCCAGGCAGTAGTCGGCGGGCTCGCCCCAGTCCGGCGCGTCGTAGCGGACGACGTCGTCGGCGCCGAGGGCGCGCACGAAGTCGGCCTTCGCGGGATCGGAGACCGCGCCCACGACGCGCCGGGCGCCGCGCAGCCTGGCCAGGCGCACGGCCAGATGGCCGACGCCGCTCGCCGCCGCCGTGACGAGCGCGCTCTCGCCCGCGGCGGGGCGTGCGGCCTCCAGGGCGCCGCGGGCGACGAGCCCGCTGCGGACCAGGGCCACGGCGTCGACCGCGCTCGCGCCGTCGGGCACGGGGGAGGCCATCGCGGTGTGCAGCAGGGCGTAGTCCGCGTAGCCGTGGCCGAAGACCAGGCCCGTGACCCGGTCGCCGGGCGCGAAGCCGGTCGCGCCGTCGCCCGACCGGACCACCTCGCCCGCTATCTCGCCGCCGAGCGCCACGGGTTCGGCGGACTCGCGCACCTTGCGGACGACGGGCAGGGTCACGCCGACGGCCGCGACCCGGACGAGGAGTTCGCCCGGGCCGGGCTCGGGGACCGGTGCCTCCTCGACGAACAGGACCTCGGGGCCGCCTTGCCGCTCGTACCGGACGCGACGCATCCGCACCTCCACGCAGTCGTGAGAAATCGTTGGGAGTCCCAACGGTAATCGCAAACTCATGGGGAAGTCCAACGATTCTTGGATAGGCTCACGCCATGCCCGAGACCCAGCCGACGCGTACGACACCGACGCCCGCCGCGTCCCCCGCCGCGCCCACCGTGCCCTCCGCCGTCCGCACCCTCCCCAGCTGGCTGCTCGGCCGGGCCGCCGCCCGGGGCCGCGGCCTGGTCGCCGAGGCGCTCGCCGCCGAGGGCATGAAGATGTGGCACCACGTGGTGCTCGCCGCCGTGGCCGACCTCGGCCCGGTGGCCCAGGCCGACCTCGGCCGGGGCATCCAGCTCGACCCCAAGGACCTGGTCGGCGTCCTGAACGACCTGCAGGGGGCCGGGCTCGTGGAACGCACGCCCGACCCCAAGGACCGCCGCAAGAACGCCGTCACCCTCACCGCCGAAGGACGCGCCCTGCTGCGCCGGTGCGCCACGGCCGCGCGCGCCGCCAACGCCGACCTGCTCGCGCCCCTGTCGGCAGCCGAGCGGGAGGCGTTCCTGGACATGCTGGAGAGGGTCGCGCGGGTCGACGAGTGAGCCCGGGCGGCGGGGGCCGCCGGACGGGGCGGCGCTGGGGCCCGGCCGGCGCAGGGGGCGCTCCCCGCCGGGCCGGGACCCCGTCGCCGTGTCGCGGCGGGAGCGCCGGTCAGGTCCGGGCGGCCGCGGTCCGCAGGGCCAGGCGGTGCTCGCCCGCGTACACGTTCATGGAGGAGCCGCGCAGGAAGCCGACCAGGGTCAGGCCGGTCTCGGCGGCGAGGTCGACGGCGAGCGACGACGGCGCGGACACCGCCGCGAGCACCGGGATGCCCGCCATCACGGCCTTCTGCGCCAGCTCGAAGGAGGCCCGCCCCGACACCATCAGGACGGTGCGGGACAGCGGCAGGCGGCCGTCCTGAAGGGCCCGCCCCACCAGCTTGTCGACGGCGTTGTGGCGGCCCACGTCCTCACGCACGTCGATCGGCTCGCCGTCCTCGGTGAACAGCGCCGCCGCGTGCAGCCCCCCGGTCCGGTCGAAGACCCGCTGGGCCGCGCGCAGCCGGTCGGGGAGGCGGGCGAGCAGCTCGGGCGTCAGCCGGACCGGGGGAGCACCGTGTCCTCCAGGGTCGTCGTCGATGCTCCAGCGGGCGGTGGTGCGGACCGCGTCCAGGCTGGCCTTGCCGCACAGCCCGCAGGACGAGGTCGTATAGACGTTGCGTTCGAGCGTGATGTCCGGAATGGCGACACCGGGAGCGGTCGACACGTCGACCACGTTGTACGTGTTGCTGCCATCCGCGGTCGCCCCCGCGCAGTACACGATGTTCCGCAGCTCGTCCGCCGAGCCGAGCACGCCCTCGCTGACGAGGAACCCGGCGGCGAGCGCGAAGTCGTCGCCGGGGGTGCGCATCGTGATGGCGAGCGGCTTGCCGTTGAGGCGTATCTCCAGGGGCTCCTCGGCGACGAGCGTGTCCGGCCGCTCGCTGACCGCGCCGTCGCGGATGCGGATGACGCGGCGGCGTTCCGTGACTCGTCCCATGTCGATCAGTCCCGGTTCTGTACGTGCTGGTAGCCGAAGCGGCCCTTGATGCAGAGGTTGCCGTGGGTCACCGGGCTGTCGTGCGGCGAGGTGACCTTCACGATCTCATTGTCCTGCACGTGCAGGGTGAGGTTGCAGCCGACTCCGCAGTACGCGCACACGGTGGTCGTCTCCGTCTGCGCGGCCTCGTCCCAGGTCCCGGCGGCCCGCATGTCGAACTCGCTCTTGAAGCTGAGGGCGCCCGTCGGGCACACCTCCACGCAGTTGCCGCAGTACACGCACGCCGAGTCGGTCAGCGGCGCGTCGTGCTCGACGGCGATGCGGGCGTCGAAGCCGCGGCCCACGACGGAGATCGCGAAGCTGTTCTGCCACTGCTCGCCGCACGCGTCCACGCACTTGTAGCAGAGGATGCACTTGTCGTAGTCGCGCACGTACAGATCGTTGTCGACCTTGGGGGACTCGTTGAGACGGGCCGCGTCCGGGCCGAACCGGTCCGGCTTCGCCTCGTACTCCTTCAGCCACTCGGCCACGCGGGGCGTGGTCGACAAGTCGACGGACGACGCGAGGAGTTCGAGGACGAGCCTGCGGCTGTGCCGCGTCCGCTCGGTGTCCGTGCGCACCGCCATCCCGGGCTCGGCGCGCCGCGAACAGGCCGGGGCGAGCGTACGGGCCCCCTCGACCTCCACGACGCACACCCGGCAGGCGTTCTTCGGCTTCAGCGTGTCGCCCTCGCACAGGGTCGGCACGTCCTTGCCCGCGGCCCGGCAGGCGTCCAGGACCGTGCCGCCCTCGGGCACGCGCACGGGCTCGCCGTCGAGCGTGAACTCGACCAGACGGCGCGGCGGTTGCAACGGAATGGCGGTCATTCGTACGCCCCCAGACGGTCGATGGCGGATTCCACGGCGTTCCACGCGGTCTGGCCGAGGCCGCAGATCGAGGCGTCCCGCATGGCCTGCCCGACGTCGCGCAGGAGCGCGATGTCGGCGGCCGCGGCCGCGCCCGTGCGGTCGGCGATGCGGTGCAGGGCCTCCTCCTGACGGACCGTGCCGACCCGGCACGGCACGCACTGCCCGCAGGACTCGTCGCGGAAGAACTCGGCGACGCGAAGCAGCAGCCGGGGCAGCGGCACGGAGTCGTCGATCGCGAGCACGACCCCGGATCCGAGCGTCGTCCCCGCCTCCCGCGTGCCCTCGAACGTCAGCGGGATGTCCAGCTCGTCCGGCCGTACGAAGCCGCCCGCGGCGCCGCCGAGCAGGATCGCCCGCAGGTCGTCCGGCGTGCCCGCGAGGCCGAGGAGGTCGCCGAGCGTCGCGCCGAACGGCAGCTCGTACAGTCCGGGGCGGGTCACGGCCCCCGAGACGCAGAACAGCTTGGGGCCGGTGGACTTGGGGGTGCCGATCGCCGCGTACGCGGCCGCGCCCATCGTCAGGATGGGCAGCACGTTCACGAGCGTCTCGACGTTGTTCTCGGCCGTGGGCTTGCCGAACAGGCCCTTCTCCACGGGGAACGGGGGCTTGGACCGTGGCTCGCCCCGATACCCCTCGATCGAGTTGAACAGCGCGGTCTCCTCACCGCAGATGTACG
Source organism: Streptomyces sp. NPDC127108 (assembly GCF_042677545.1). Classification (NCBI taxonomy): domain Bacteria; kingdom Bacillati; phylum Actinomycetota; class Actinomycetes; order Kitasatosporales; family Streptomycetaceae; genus Streptomyces; species Streptomyces sp. NPDC127108. Next base: position 40,823 of record NZ_JBHXTE010000062.1, read on the forward strand.
CGCCCGCGCCCCGCCGGATCTCGATGTCGAAGGAGAACCCCTGCCCGAGGATGTCCTCCCCGAGGAGGCCCCGTGCGCGGGCCTGGCCGATGGCGTGCTCCAGGGTGCGCAGGGCGTGCGGGTACTCGCCGCGCAGGTACAGGTACCCGTGCCTCGCCCCCACCGCGTACGCCGCGATCGTCATCGACTCCACCAGCGCGTACGGGTCGCCCTCCATCAGGACCCGGTCCTTGAACGTGCCCGGCTCCGACTCGTCCGCGTTGCACACCAGATAGTGCGGGTGGTCCGGCTGGGACGCCGTCGCCTGCCACTTCCGCCCCGTCGGGAACGCGGCGCCGCCCCGGCCCACCAGGCCCGCGTCCGTGACCTCGCGGATCACGGCCGCCGGGCCGATGGCGAAGGCCCGGCGCAGGGCCGCGTAGCCGCCGTGCGCGCGGTAGTCGTCCAGCGAGGACGGGTCGACGACGCCGATGCGGCGCAGCAGGACCAGGGCGGGGTCGCCTGCTTGGGGGACGGCTCTCTCCCCGACCCCGCCCCTTCCCGAAACCGGGGCTTCGCCCCGGACCCCGGGGTGGGTGTCCCCTTCGGGTGGGACAGCCTCCGCCGATCGGCCTGCGGCCTCGTCCTCAAACGGCGGACGGGCTGAAAAGTCCCCCGGGGCGGGCCGGAGAGGCGCTGCGGCGTGGGCCGTTTCGGGGCTGGAAGTGCCGGGCTGTTGCTCAGCCGCTGCAAGTTCGGGCGGGCGGGTGGGAGATAGCCCGTCCGGCGCTTGAGGACGAGGCGCGGAGCGCCGATGCCCCGCAGGGCTCCCGGCCCGCATTGTCAGCACCGCCGGCGCCCGTTCGCACAAGCCCAGGCACGGGCTGTCCTCGACGGTCACCCCCTCGGGGGCCGTGCCCCGGTCCGACGAGGGGACGGCCCCTCGTACCGCGCACGCCAGGTCCGTACAGACCCGCACCACGGTCCGCTCCCGCGGCTTCAGGGAGAACAAGGAGTAGAACGTGGCGACCCCGTACGCCTCGGCGGGCGGCACGGTGAGCCGTCGGCACAGGTAGTCGAGGCCGCCCTCGCTGATCCAGCCCACGCGGTCGTTGAGCGCGTGCAGCCCGGGGAGGAGCAGATCCCGCCGTCCCCGGGCGTCCCGCCCGCCCCGCGCCCACCGAAGATCCGCGTCCGAGCGGTCGTCGGCGCCCTCCCAGGCCGACTCCGGCGGCCCGAGCAGCGCGTCCACGGCCGCGCGTTCGTCGTCGGTCGGCTTGCTGTCCCCGAAGCGCAGGTCCACGTCCTGGTCATCTCCTCACGGTCAGTCGCGTCCGACGGCGGTCAGCTTCTCGATGCGGATGGCGGACGCCTTGAACTCGGCGGTCCCCGCGATCGGGCAATTGGCCTCGATCGTCAGCTGGTTGGTGTCCACCTCGTCGGGAAAGTGCATGGTCATGAAGGCGAGCCCGGGCCGCAGACCGGGGTCGACCCACACCGGCGCGACGACGGCGCCGCGCCGCGAGGACACCCTGACCTCCTCGCCGACCACGACCCCGTACCGCTCGGCGTCCTCGGGACACAGCTCGACGTACTCGCCGCGCCGCAGCGGGGAGGCGAAACTCCCGCTCTGCACCCCGGTGTTGTAGGAGTCGAGGCGCCGTCCCGTCGTGAGCCGCAGCGGGAACGACTCGTCGGTGAGGTCGACGGGCGGGTCGTCGTGCACGAGGCCGAAGGGGGCGCGCGGTCCGCGCCGGGCCGGGTCGGCCTCCCACAGGCGCCCGTGCAGGAAGGTGGAGGGCAGGCGGTCGAGGTCGGGGCAGGGCCACTGGAGGCCCTGGTGCGCGTCGAGACGGTCGTACGTCATGCCGAAGTGGTCCGGCGAGAGGGACCGCAGCTCGTCCCAGACGGCCTGGGAGTCGGCGAACTTCCAGTCGTGGCCGAGGCGGGCGGCGACCTCGCAGATGATGTCGATGTCCTCACGGGCCGCGCCGGGCGGCGTGAGCGCGGCCCGCACCCGCTGCACCCGCCGTTCGCTGTTGGTGGTCGTGCCGTCGGTCTCCGCCCAGGCGGCGGTGGCGGGAAGCACCACGTCGGCCATCTCGGCGGTCTTCGTCAGGAAGATGTCCTGGACCACCAGGTGGTCGAGTGCGGCCAGCCGCCGCGCCGCCTGCTCGCTGTCGGCCTCCGACTGGGCGGGGTTCTCGCCGATGCAGTACACCGCGCGCAGCTCGCCGCTCTCCATGGCCTCGAACATGTCGGTGAGCGTCATGCCGTAGCGCGGCTGGATGACGGTGTCCCAGGCCCGTTCGAACTTGTGCCGGTGCCCGTCGTCGAGGATGTCCTGGAAGCCGGGGAGGCGGTTGGGGATGGCGCCCATGTCGCCGCCGCCCTGCACGTTGTTCTGGCCGCGCAGCGGCTGCACCCCGGCGCCGTAGCGGCCGACGTGCCCGGTGAGCAGCGCCAGGTTGATCAACGCCCGTACGTTGTCGGTGCCGTTGTGGTGCTCGGTGATGCCGAGCGTCCAGCACAGCTGGGCGCGCTCGGCGGTGGCGTACGCGTGCGCGAGGTCGCGGACGGCGGCCGCGGGCACGCCCGTCACCTTCTCGGCGAGGGTGAGCGTCCACGGCTCGACGAGCGCGGCGTACTCCGCGAAGCCGGACGTGGCGCGCTCGATGAACAGGGTGTTGTGCAGGCCCGCGTGGATGATCTCGCGGCCGACGGCGTGCGCGAGGGCGATGTCCGTGCCGACGTTCGGGCCGAGCCAGCTCTCCGCCCACTCCGCCGTGGAGGTGCGGCGCGGGTCGACGGCGTACATCCGGGCACCGCCACGGATGCCCTTCAGGACGTGCTGGAAGAAGATCGGGTGCGCGAAGCGGGCGTTGGAGCCCCACATCACGATGAGGTCGGTGTGCTCGACCTCCTCGTAGGACGAGGTGCCGCCGCCGGAGCCGAAGGCGGCGGAGAGGCCCGCGACGCTCGGGGCGTGGCAGGTGCGGTTGCAGGAGTCGACGTTGTTGGTGCCCATGACGACGCGGGTGAACTTCTGCGCCACGTAGTTCAGCTCGTTGGTGGCGCGGGCGCAGGAGAGCATCGCGAAGGCGTCCGGGCCGTGGTCCGCGCGGGCGCGCCGGAAGCCGTCGGCGGCACGGGCCAGGGCCTCGTCCCAGGTGGCCGGGCGCAGTGGGGCGTCGCGGCGGTCGCGGACGAGGGGCTGGGTCAGGCGGGTGTACGACTTGGGGGCGCGGTCGCGCCCACGGCTGCCCCGGGCACGGTCCGGCCGGGTTCGGGTGCGGTCTGGCTGGGTCACGCTACGGCGCTCCTCATGCCGTGGGCGAGCAGGTCCGAGAGGGCGTGCACGGTGCGCAGGGTGGGCACGCGCACGCCGGTGATCTCCGCGAGTTCCACGACGGCGGCGAGCAGCACGTCGAGTTCGAGCGGTTTGCCGCGCTCCAGGTCCTGGAGCGTGGAGGTGCGGTGGTCGCCGACGCGCTCGGCGCCCGCGAGCCGCCGCTCGATGGAGATGTCCGGCTTGCAGCCGAGGGCCGCGGCGACGGCCAGGGTCTCGGCCATCATGATCTCGATGACGCGGCGGGTGCCGCCGTGCAGACACATCTCGCGCATGGTGGCGCGGGCGAGGGCGCTGATCGGGTTGAAGGAGATGTTGCCGAGCAGCTTGATCCAGATGTCGCCGCGCACGTCCGGCTCCACCGGGCACTTCAGGCCGCCCGCGCGCATCGCCTCGCTGAAGTCGAGACAGCGCGCCGACCGGGTGCGGTCGGGCTCGCCGACGGAGAAGCGGGTGCCTTCCAGGTGCCGTACGACGCCCGGCTCGGCGAGCTCCGTGGCCGCGTACACCACGCAGCCGACGGCCCGCCGCGGCGCGAGCACCGCGCTGACGGCCCCGCCCGGGTCCACGCTCTGCAGGCGGTGCCCGTCGTGCGGTCCGCCGTGGCGGTGGAAGTACCACCAGGGGATGCCGTTCTGGGCGGCGACCACGGCCGTCCGGTCGTGCAGCAGCGGTTCGATGAGCGGCCCGCACGCCGCGTACGAAGTGGCCTTCAGGCCGAGGAAGACGAAGTCGACGGGGCCGATGTCGGCCGGGTCGGCGGTGGCGTGGACCCGCGCGGTGAAGTCACCGCGCGGGCTGAGCACGCGGACGCCGTGCTGCCGCATGGCCGCCAAGTGCGGGCCGCGGGCCACGAGATGGACGTCCGCTCCCGCGCGGTGCAGGGCGGCTCCGACGTAGGCGCCGATGGCTCCGGCGCCCAGGACTGCGACTTTCACGATGGGGCGCTCCGTTCGGTTGAGGGTTCCGACGGACCGGCAGCGCTCTCAGGCTGCGCTGGTCGTGTGCGGCCGAGAAGCCGCACACGGTAGATGGAATATTGTCTACAGTATGGAAGTTGGGGCAGCAAGGGGTCGGGCGAGCCCTCTCTCGCCCGACCGAGCGTCAGTTCGTGTGTACGTCGGTTGGCGTGGGCGTCAGTTCGCGGCGGCCCCGAACCACTTGGGCAACTCCTCCTCAAGGCCCGGCTGGTCCTCGCCGACCCACGCCACGTGCCCGTCCGGCCGCAACAGCACGGCGGGCACGTCCAGTTCCTCGCTCGTGTCGACGACGTGGTCGACCCGGTCCGCCCAGCCCGCCACCGAGAGCCGGCCGGTCTGGTCGAGCAGCAGCCCGCGGCCGCCGTGCATGAGCCCGTACAGCCGGCCGCGCTTCAACTCCACGTCCCGCAGCCGCCGGCCGAGCAGCTCGTGCCCCGCGCCGAAGTCGTAGCGGATCCCGATCGCGGTGATCTTCTCGATCAGGTGCCGGTTCACGTTGTCGAAGCCCGTCAGCTCCGCGAGCAGCCGGCGTACCGCGAGGGCGCCCGGGTCGTCGGACATCAGGTGGATCTGCGCGCGGGTGTTGTCGAGGACGTCCGCGGCCACCGGGTGCCGTTCGGCGTGGTAGCTGTCGAGCAGTCCCTCCGGCGCCCAGCCGTGCACGGCGGCGGCCAGCTTCCAGCCGAGGTTGACCGCGTCCTGGATGCCGAGGTTGAGGCCCTGCCCGCCGGTCGGCGGGTGGATGTGCGCGGCGTCGCCCGCGAGGAGCGCCCGGCCGACCCGGTAGCGCTCGGCCTGCCGGGTGGCGTCGCCGAAGCGGGACAGCCAGCGCGGCGAGTGCACGCCCAGGTCGGTCCCGGCGAACGCCCGCAGCTGCTGCTTGAACTCCGTCAGGGTCGGCGCGGCCGTACGGTCCTCGGAGACCCCGTCGGCGGGCACGATCACGCGGTACACGCCGTCCCCCATGGGCATCGCGCCGAACCGCTGCTGGGTCTTGCGGACCTCGGCCACGACCTCGGTCAGCGTCTCCTGCGACACACCCAGCTCCATCGCGCCGAGCAGCGTCTCGACCCGCGCGGGCTCGCCGGGGAAGTCGACGCCGAGCAGTTTGCGCACCGTGCTGCGACCGCCGTCGCAGCCCACCAGATAGCGCGAGCGCAGCCGCGTGCCGTCGGCCAGCTCGACATCCACGCCGTCCTCGTCCTGGCCCAGCCCCACCACCTCGCGGCCGCGCCGGATCTCGGCGCCCGACTCGGTGGCGCGCTCGGTCAGGAGCCGCTCGGTGATCTCCTGCGGGATGCCGAGGACGTAGGAGTGCGCGGTGTCGAGGTCCTCGGGCCACACCGTGCCGAGACCGGCGAAGAAGCCGCCGACCGTGAACTGCTTCCCGAGCGGCAGGAACTTCTCGAGGAGGCCGCGCTGGTCCATCAGCTCGATGCTGCGCACGTGCAGCCCCTGAGCACGGGACTGCGGGGAAGGCTCCGCCTCCTTCTCCAGGACGACCACCCGCACCCCGTGCAGTCGCAGTTCGGCGGCCAGCATCAGGCCGGTCGGGCCGCCACCGGCGACGATCACGTCGAACATGGAACTCCCCATGAAATCCCCCATGAAGCAAACAAAGGCATACGTATGCAGCGAACTCTTGATTTCCGCAGGTCCTGGCCTGGGCCGGTCATTGTGCGCCATGCCCCGGGCCTTGCCGCAAGCCCCCTCGTCCGCTATACCTTGAGAGTGGCAAGGAGGCGTTTCTCTCCTTGCCTTCTACGTTTCTGCGGGCGGTGTTCTACGGGCGGCTGTGGCGCGCGTGCCGGAGCAGGGGGCCGGACACCGGTGCCGCCCCGAGACCGCTCTCGCCGTCCTGGTGCCGCAGAACCCAGTCGTCGAGGTCCCGCGCGGCCTCCAGCGGCTCCCTGAGCAGGTGCGACCGCCACCATTCGGGCTCGCCGGAGGCCCGCGCCACCTCCAGCGCGGCCCCGACCGCCCGCCAGTCCGCCCCGGCGGCCCGCTCGTACACGGCGGCCGCGGCCAGCAGCCGATGCGCCGCCCCGAGGAGGCGGACCGCGTCGGCCAGCGCGCTGCCCGGGGCCGCGCGGGTGCCGTCGGGGCGCAGCTCGTCCGGGCCCACGGGGACGGCGGCGCGGGCGAGTTCGGCCAGTTCGTACGCCTCGTAGGCCAGGGCCAGGCGGGCGCGGGCCGCCTCCGGCCACGGTGCGGCGGCCGCCGGGTCGGGTGCGCTCATGACCTCACCCCCGGACGAAGTACAGGACCGTCATCGTCACCGCCGTGGTCAGCACGATGCCGCGCAGCAGCCGTGCCGGAAGGCGCCGCGCCAGGTGGGCGCCCCCGAAGCCCCCGGCCACCGCGCCCGTCAGGAGGGCGCCGAGGACCAGCGGGGTGTCCAGGGCGTCCGAGGCCACGAGGAACAGCGCGGCGGCGGTCAGGTACACCGCGGCGACCTGCGCGATCCGCATCGGGTTGCCCGCCGCGGCGTCGAGTCCCAGGCCCACGCTCCACAGGGCCAGCATCATGATGCCTACGGCCCCGCCGAAGTATCCGCCGTACACCGCGAGGGCGAACTGCGCGGCGAGCACGGCCCGGGGGCCCATCGCGACGGGGCCGCCGGATCCCCTGCTCAAGGCGTCCAGGACACGGCGGCCGCAGGCCAGGAGCACCGTGGCGAAGGCGAGCAGCCACGGCACCGCCGCCTCGAACGACGCCGCGGGCAGCGTGAGCAGGAGTCCGGCGCCGAGGCCGCCGCCGAGCGCGCTCACACCGGTCAGGGACCGCGTGGACACCGGGCCGACCGGGCCGAGTTCACGCCGGTAGACCCAGGCACCCGCCACCGCCCCCGGCACGAGGGCGACGGTCGAGGACGCGTTCGCCGTCACGGGCTCCACCCCGGCCGCGACCAGTGCGGGCAGCGCCACGAACGTGCCACCGCCACCGAGCGCGTTCAGACCGCCGGCGGCGACCCCGGCGAGCAGCACCCACAGCGTCTCGGACATCTGTCGAGCATCGGCCCCCGGGCGGTACGCCCACAATGCGCGATCCGCGTACCCAGCCTAAGGCCCTGACATAGGCTGAGCCGGGTGCGCTACGACCTGGACGACCTGCGGCTCTTCCTCGGCATCGTCACGGAGGGCTCCATCACGGCGGGCGCCCGCCGCGTGCACCTGAGCCTGCCCTCGGCCAGCGCCCGGGTGCGCGCCCTCGAACACCACGCCGGGGTGCCGCTCCTGATCCGCGGCAGACGGGGCGTGCGGCCCACCCCCGCGGGCGCCACTCTGGCCCGGCACGCGCGCGAGGTCCTCGCCCAGACGGCCCGCCTCGACAGCGCCGTCGCCAGCTACACCCGGGCCCCGGCCGCCCCGCTGACCCTGCTCTGCGGCGGCTCCGCGCGTTACCGGCTCGTCCCGCAGGCCCTCGTCACGTTCCTCGGCGCCCACCCGGACGTCGACGTCACGGTGTCCGAGCAGCGCACCCCGCGGACCCTGCGGCTGCTCGCCGACGGCGAGGCGGACCTGGGCGTCGTGGTCGACGACGAGGCCCGCGACTGCGGACTGGTCACCGAACCCCTCGGGGACGACTCGCTGGTGGTCATCGGCCAGGCGGGCGGGGCACTCGCCGGACGCGCCGCGCTGACCTACGACGAGGTCGCCGAGCACCCGCTCGTCGGCCTCGACGCGGGCTCCTCGCTGCGCCGCTGGATCGAGAGCCACCTCGGCCCGCACGCGCCGGTCGTACGCCACCGCACCACCGCCTCCGACCTCGACGTCCTCGTCTCCCTCGCCGCCGCGGGCGTCGGGCTCGCCGTCGTACCGCGCCGCGCCGTCGACCCCCGCCTGCCCCTCGACGTGTCCGCGCTGCGGGAGCCCTGGGCGCGCCGCCACCACCTGCTGGCCTGGGGCGTCACGGAGGGAGCCGCGTCGACGGCCGGACGGGCGCTGGCCGAGCACCTGCGGCGGGCGGCGCTCGCGGAGGGGGCGTTCGGCGGGGGTGAAGGGGAGACCGGCCCGTAGCCCATCCGCGTACCGAACATTGCATACCGTCGACCAATCCCTGTCCGCCCCCTTCCCAACAGGCTCCTGGATTCCTACCGTTCGGGATCATGAGGCCCCCCGTAGCGCCACCCGGCTGGAGCCGCTGGCTCGTGCCGCCCGCCGCCCTGTCGGTGCATCTCTCGATCGGCCAGGCCTACGCCTGGAGCGTGTTCAAACCGCCCCTGGAGTCCGCGCTCGACCTCAGCGGCACCCAGAGCGCGCTGCCGTTCCAGCTCGGCATCGTCATGCTCGGCCTGTCCGCCGCGTTCGGCGGCACCCTCGTGGAGCGCAACGGGCCGCGCTGGGCGATGTCCGTCGCGCTCGTCTGCTTCTCCTCCGGCTTCCTGGTCGCCGCGCTCGGCGCCGCGACCAGCCAGTACTGGCTGATCGTCCTCGGCTACGGCTTCGTCGGCGGCATCGGGCTCGGCATCGGCTACATCTCCCCGGTGTCCACGCTCATCAAGTGGTTCCCCGACCGGCCGGGCATGGCCACGGGCATCGCGATCATGGGCTTCGGCGGCGGCGCGCTGATCGCCTCGCCGTGGTCGGCGCAGATGCTGGAGACCTTCGGCTCCGACTCCTCCGGCATCGCGCTCGCGTTCCTGGTGCACGGCCTGACGTACGCGGTGTTCATGGCGCTGGGCGTGTTCCTGGTGCGGGTGCCGAGGTCGGAGGGCGCGCGCGTCCCCGGGGCTCCGGCGCCGCTCGACGGGCCGCAGGTGTCGGCGCGGCAGGCCGTGCGCACCCCGCAGTTCTGGTGCCTGTGGGTGGTCCTGTGCATGAACGTGACCGCCGGCATCGGCATCCTGGAGAAGGCCGCCCCGATGATCACCGACTTCTTCGCGGACACCTCGACGCCCGTCTCGGCGTCCGCCGCCGCGGGCTTCGTCGCGCTGCTCTCGGCGGCGAACATGGCGGGCCGCATCGGCTGGTCGTCCGCCTCCGACCTCGTCGGCCGCAAGAACGTCTACCGCCTCTACCTGGGCGCGGGCGCGCTCATGTACCTGCTCATCGCCCGCTTCGGCGACGACTCCAAGCCCCTGTTCATCGTCTGCGCCCTCGTCATCCTCTCCTTCTACGGCGGCGGCTTCGCGACGATCCCGGCCTACCTCAAGGACCTCTTCGGCACCTACCAGGTCGGCGCGATCCACGGCAGGCTGCTCACCGCCTGGTCGCTCGCCGGGGTGCTCGGCCCGCTGATCGTGAACTGGGTGGCCGACCGCCAGGAGGAGGCGGGCAAGCACGGCCCCGGCCTCTACGGCGTCTCCCTCTCCATCATGATCGGCCTGCTCGTCATCGGCTTCGTCGCCAACGAGCTGGTACGTCCGGTCCACGCCCGCCACCACATCAGCGCGCCGAAGGAGCCATCCGATGACACCGCAGACGACGCCGCCGAGCCCGCAGCCAAGTGAGACCCCGCCAAGGCGTCGCCCCTTGATCGTCGGTGCCTGGCTGTGGGTGGGGCTGCCCTTGGCCTACGGTCTCTACGAACTCGTACACAAGGCCAAACAGCTCTTCACCGGGTGACACGATGTGGCGAAGCATCCAAAGCGGAAGCTCCTTTCCTGTTGCATTACCTCACCTGTTACCCGTGAGTCGCTGAGCAGACTGGACGGTCCCGTACTGCCTGCACCACGAGGGGATCCGCCCATGCCCGGCTCACGCATCGCCGCCGTCGGCCACTACCAGCCCGCCAAGGTGCTCACGAACGACGACTTGACGGGCATGGTCGACACCAGCGACGAGTGGATCCGCTCCCGGGTGGGCATCCGCACCCGCCACATCGGGGGCCCCGAGGAGCCGGTCGACGAGCTCGCCGCGCACGCCGCCGCCAAGGCGCTCGCCTCCGCGGGCAGCGCCCCGTCGTCCGTGGACCTGGTCGTCGTCGCCACGTCCACGGCCATCGACCGCTCGCCGAACATGGCCGCGCGCGTCGCCGCCCGCCTCGGCCTCGCCTCGCCCGCCGCGATGGACGTCAACGTCGTCTGCGCGGGCTTCACGCACGCCCTCGCCACCGCCGACCACGCCGTACGGGCCGGGGCGGCGAGCCGGGCCCTGGTCATCGGCGCCGACAAGATGTCCGACGTCACGGACTGGACCGACCGCACGACGTGCGTGCTCGTCGGCGACGGGGCGGGTGCGGCCGTCGTCGAGCCCTGCGGGGACGGGGAGGAGCCCGGGATCGGCCCGGTCCTGTGGGGCTCGGTGCCGGAGATGGGGCACGCGGTGCGCATCGAGGGCTCGCCGCCCCGGTTCGCGCAGGAGGGGCAGAGCGTCTACCGCTGGGCCACCACGAGGCTGCCGCCGCTGGCCCGCGCGGCCTGCGAACGGGCCGGGCTCGTCCCCGCCGACCTCGCGGCGGTCGTCCTGCACCAGGCCAACCTGCGCATCGTCGAGCCGCTCGCCGACCGGATCGGCGCCGTCAACGCGGTCGTCGCCCGGGACGTCGTGGACTCCGGCAACACCTCGGCCGCGTCGGTACCGCTCGCCCTGTCCAAGCTGGTGGAGCGGGGCGAGATCTCCAAGGGCGATCCGGTGCTGCTGTTCGGTTTCGGGGGGAACCTGTCGTACGCGGGGCAGGTCGTGCGCTGTCCGTGAGGGGCGCTGTCGCTGTGACGGGAGGGGGTCCGTCGTTGTGACGCGTCCAACTGCCCCTGGTGCTGGCCCTTGTGCTCGGTAAACTGTAGACAAAAGCCAATCCGTTTGGCTTGACTCGGCTTGACGTCGTCCAGGAGGGGGCCGGGATGTTGTCCGCAGGACTGCCACAGGGGACAGTGCCCAAGTTGGAGCGTCCCGGCCCGCTGCGCGAGCGGGTCTACGAGGCGCTGCTCGAACTCATCACCACCCGCGCCCTGCGCCCCGGCCAGCACCTCGTCGAGAGCGAACTCGCCGGACACCTGGGCGTGTCCAGGCAGCCCGTGCGCGAGGCGCTGCAGCGGCTGAACACCGAGGGGTGGGTGGACCTGCGGCCCGCGCAGGGGGCGTTCGTGCACGAGCCGACGGAGGAGGAGGCCGACCAACTCCTCACCGTCCGCACCCTCTTGGAGGCCGAGGCCGCGCGGCTCGCCGCCGCCAACGCCGGTACGGCCGGGATCGCCGCCCTCGAAGAGCTGTGCGCCAAGGGGGAGTCGGCCGTCGCCGCCGGTGACGTGGACCTCGTCGTCGCCACGAACGCGGCGTTCCACGCCAAGGTGATGGAGCTGGCCGGGAACGTCGTCCTCGCCGAGCTGGCCGGGCAGGTCGACCGGCGTGTCCGCTGGTACTACACGCCGGTGGCCCGCCAGCGCGGCAAGCAGTCCTGGATCGAGCACCGTGAGCTCATCGCCGCGATCGCCGCACGGGACGAGTCCCGTGCGACGGAGGTCATGCGTGCGCACACGGAGCACACGCGCCAGACGTATCACGAGCGCAGCGAGTCCTGACCTCCGCGGGGCGCCCCAGTCCCACCCCTCCTCCGAACCCGGGGGGGGGGGCGCCCGCGGGCCCCCCCGCGGGCCGCGCGCCCCCGCGGGGGACGCTGCCCGCGGGCGGGGGGGGTGGGGGGGGACAAATACAAAATCATATC